>NZ_JAGHZH010000130.1:0-23730 GCF_017746885.1 Roseofilum sp. SBFL
TAGGTTCGAGGATTTTCTGGTACAATTGAGGAAGCATTTTTATATTTTTGTGGTCTCTACACGACCACTTTACTCTTTTACCGATCGCCTCCTCAACCCACCACTCTCTCTACCATTGAGCCTCCTTGTCACCCCTTGAGTCCATCCCCACATGGCTGAAATTTCCCCGAAGCGCAAATAGCGATGATCTTGTTGGTAGGCTAAGATGGCTTGGACTTGATTTTGGGTGAGGAGTCCGGCTTCTTCGAGGACTTGTCCAATGGGTTTCGAGGGATGCACTTTTTCCTGGGGTTCTATCCGTTCTTCTACAAGAGAATAACTGGTATTTAAGCTAGAAGTGTTGTCAATTTCATTGCCAATCCACAAGGGCCAAAATAGGACAATCCATCCTCAGCTTTGAAAATTATTTGGATTATTAGTGTGTTGATTTTTGCGTGCGCTAGTATAGCAAACTGCCCCTGAAAACACATAGGAGATCAGGGCATAAGCCATGAGGAATGTACTCATTTATTTTTCTTTGAAGAAAGTTTAATGCCGATCTGTTAAGGGTCATGATACCGCAATTTTGCGGAATAGAGTATAGTAAGTTTACGGGTTGTTCTATAGATACGAGATGAAGATTAAGTTGATTTACGGTTTTTTGAGGGGTTTTGGTTTAATAATTATGACTAATATTATGCCTGAGTAATCGGTTTCACTATGTATACTGCATTGCCACTCCTACATTGTTCCGGTAGAACATTCTCTACTCCCTATTCCCTATTCCCTATTCCCTATAGCCAATTAACCAGACTTGTTATAACTACGGCGATCGTAGAGACAAGGCGTACCTTGTCTCTACGATCGCCCTACGATTTCTCTTGAAGCTTGTCATCCATCAATATCTAGGATGGAGAGGAGATAGGACTGACGCGATCCAACCACACTTGCAGTTGTTCGCCTTCTAATACTTCGGTTTCTAACAGTTCTTGGGTCATTTGTTCCATCAGTTCTTGATTGTGGGACAAAATGCTAAAGGCTTTTTCATATCCTTGCTCGACAATTTCTTTGACTTCGCGATCGATGGTTTGGGCAGTGTCGTCGCTCATCAGGCGGCGAGTGTTGCCACTACCATTACCGAGGAAGTTTCCAGATGAAAGTTTTTGATAGGCTAAGGGGCCTAAGACTTTACTCATGCCGTAGGTGGTGACCATTTGTTCGGCTAAGTTTGTGGCTCGTTGCAAGTCGTCGGAGGCTCCGGTGGAAATGGTGTTAAAGATGAGTTCTTCGGCAGCGCGTCCGCCGAGTAACATGGCAATTTGATCGCGCAGTTCCCATTCTTCCATCAGGAAGCGGTCTTCAGTGGGCAATTTGAGAGTGTAGCCGAGGGCAGATAGACCCCGGGGAACGATGGAGATTTTGGCAACTTTGCTGCCTCCCGGCATTAAGGCTCCTACTAAGGCATGGCCGACTTCGTGATAAGCGACTCGTTTTTTCTCGCGATCGCTCAATACGCGGCTCTTTTTCTCTAGTCCGGCGATCACGCGCTCGATCGCCTCTTTAAAATCAGCTTGGGATACGGTTTCTCGGTTGTTGCGAGCCGCGAGCAATGCCGCTTCGTTGACTAGGTTGGCGAGGTCTGCTCCAGCAAATCCAGGGGTTTGGGTGGCGATCGCCCTCAAATCAATATCGTCTCCGAGTTTAACTTTCCTAGCATAAATCTCTAATATTGTCAACCTTCCGGCTAAATCCGGTCGGTCTACCAGCACTTGGCGATCGAAGCGTCCGGGACGTAACAGGGCAGCATCCAAAGCTTCTGGGCGGTTCGTTGCCGCTAAAACAATTACTGTGGCATCACCGACTCCAAACCCATCCATTTCCGTCAAAAGCTGGTTTAGGGTTTGCTCCCGTTCATCATTCGAGCCACTTGGCATCCCACCACTGCTGCGGGATTTGCCAATAGCATCTAACTCATCAATAAAGATAATACAGGGAGCTTTCTTTTTCGCTTGTTCAAATAAATCCCGGACTCGTGCAGCTCCCGTGCCCACAAATAGTTCCACAAACTCCGAAGCTGAGATGCTGAAAAAGGAAACATTAGCTTCTCCAGCGACGGCTTTAGCTAAAAGAGTTTTTCCGGTTCCTGGAGGACCGACTAATAGCACACCTTTGGGAATTCTCGCACCAATTTTTTTGAAGCGATCGGGACTTTTGAGAAACTCCACAATTTCTGCTAACTCAACTTTGGCTTCTTCTACTCCAGCCACATCCACAAAGGTTATTTTTTCCGATTTTCCCTCCACATAAACCTTTGCTTTACTCTTACTAATCGCTAGAGATTGAGAATTCCCCCGATTAAGGAAAAACTGAAACGCGACAACCAAAATGATCGGCGGAATAACCCAATTGAGGAGGACAGCAAACCAGGTATTCGTTGGCGGTGGGGCGGCTTGAAACAGAACTCCATTTGCTTCTAATCGCTGGACTAATTCGGGGTCAAATACGGGAGTTGTCGAGAGTAGGGGACCGAGTTCTTCTGAACCATTTTCTGATTTCAGGCGATAGCGGATTTCGTTTGACCCAATTTGCACACCAGAAATCTGATTATTCTTGACTTGAGATAAAAATTCACTGTAGGGAATGGTGGGCAGTTTTGGCCGTGTAAATTGAGGGAGAATATAGTTAACCGCTACAATTACCCCAGCCACACCGACTAAAATCCAACCCATCTGTTGAGGTCGAGGGAGTTGGGGCTTTTTCTTAATACTCATAGATGATGAACTCCATGCGGGGGGATAGGGGGATGGGGAGATAGGGGGATAGCGAAGAGTCCATGAATTACTCATTCCCGACTCCCGAATCTTGATAGAAGAGTTGCCATTCTCCTTGAACTTGGCCAAATTGAATTTGGGGGTCTAGGGGAGAATAGACATAGCGATTATAAATATAACCGGCTTCTCCACTGGGTAACCAGATGGGTGTCCATCCATCGAGGGGACTGGAGAAGGAGTCAGCAGTGTCCTCGAATTCCTCTATTTCGGTTTCTTCTGATGGTGAAGGGTTGCGGGTTAAGACTTCGTTAGAGGCAACAGAAATCACCTCGCTGTCGATATCGGGCTGCGATCGCACATTCACTCCCGATCCCACCACAACCACCTGATTCTTTTCCCAGTCTAGTCTAGGTTGGGGTGAGTCGGCCAATGGGGGATAGGCTTGCAGCAGTTCCGATTGTACGGGGGGACAAATCCAGAGGGAAGTAAAGGGGTCAACTTTAGCATTAGTGGGATTAGGGTCAGCAATACATCCAAGGGCGATCGCCTTTTCCAATTCTTCCCATACCCTCACTTGTCCTATTGTCTCCCATAAAGGACTCTCCTCTGGTAACAAGTCCATCATAAAGTCTGGATCTCGGTTAGCAACTGCATGACGAAATTCCCGACGAAATTCATCAAACTCGCTTCCAGGTTCCACATCATCTATGTCCAATAGATTTAAAGGGCGGATTTCTGACGGGATTTCCAGAGACGCATTAGCGGAAATCGCAGCAGGAGAAGAAGTTGGAGAAGCTTGGGAAGCAGGAGGATTCCCCACCGGGCGATTATGCCAGAAGAGGGCAAAGCTGGCTCCTCCTAGGGTAGCCGTCACCAGACTCATCCATAATAGGCTGTAAAGGTTATTCATCTTTTCTGAGTATCTTCCCACGTCTGAAGTGTCCCCATGTCCCCCAGCGAGCCTCTACCTCCCTTTTCTTTGGGCTAAATGTAGAACTTTTTCTGCCCATTGACAAAGTTGCTCTAATTCCTGACCGTGATCGGGAAATTGGGCGCAGCCACTACTGAGGGTAATTTTAATCGGTTTTAAGCCACCAATATCTATCCGATCTACTTGAATGAGGATCTGCTGGATTAATCGCTCGGTTTGTCGGCGATTGATTCCAGGAACAGCTAATAAAAATTGATCGTCTCCCCATCGGGTAATTAATGTTTCTGGGGGAACTTGCTCGAGTAAAATTTGGGCAATATTTTTGAGGACGAGATCGCCTAATCGATAGCCTCCCTGTTGATTAATCTGTCGAAAGCGATCGATATCAAATAGGATAACGGCTAAAGATTGGCGATCTTGATGACATCTTTCGAGCTGATGTTCCAGTTGTGTCCAAGCCGGATAGCGACGAATAACTTGGGTTAATTCATCCTGTAGATCGATCTGGGGAGACAGATTTAAGCGAGATTGCAGGAGTTGATACCTTTCCAGACGATTTAAGATACGGGTGACTAATTCCGGATCGGTTGCCGTTTTATTCACATAATCATCTGCACCCAGAGAATAAAGGCGATTAATGGTTTCTGGATCTTTGTAGGTGGTTAAAAACAGAATGGGTAAGTTATTCCAATCTGGATGGTTACGAACGGCTTCACATAACTCTAATCCGGTAATATCGGGCATATCAATGTCTAAAATCAGCAGATGGGGCTGAACTTGCTTGAGAGTTGTCCAAAAGTTATGGGGGTTTCCCAAGGGGATAACATCAATTCCCCAGGGAGGGAGACAGGTGGTGAGGCGTTGGTGAATTAAGGGATCGTCGTCAACGGCAAGGACAATTAGGGGAGCAGGAAGATCGGAGTCTTGACAATCCGGGAAATCGAGAGAGCTGGCTTCCTTCTGTTGTACAGGGATTTCTTCTGTCTTGGCTGTCTGTTGTTCAGGGGGAGTAAGCAGGGTTTGTAGGTGTCTTAGATGCGATCGCAACTCGCGCCCTTTATGCCTAACATTATCGGATTGGAAAATCATTTCCATTAACCGAGCGATTTCCGATCCTTGGGGATAGCCAAACATGCCCAAAGAGCCGACTAATTTGTGGGCAGTGCGTTGTCCTTCCTGGCGCATATCTTCTGATAAGGTGCCTTGTTCTAAGTCAGCGATCGCATCATCTAGAAGGGTTAATCGCTCTAGAATCGGCCCTTTGAAAGACTCCCATAACTCGGCGATCATTGCCTCAGTTTGAGCTTCTGGAGTCTCCAGTTTCTGAGGTTCAGCGATCGGGATGATAGGGGGAGTAGGGCTTGGGGCTTCTGTTGCTTTAGGGGGTAAGGTTTTCAAACGATAACCCATACCATAAATGGTTTCGATGACCCCATCTGCACCTACATTTTTTAATTTGCGTCGCAGGCGCTTCACATGGGCCCGCACCGTATCTTCCCCTGGGCTATCAGGAAATGACCATAAATAGTCTAAAATACTACTGCTACTAAAAATTCTCTGGGGATGGCGTAAAAATAATTCCAGCAAACTATATTCTTTTGCCGATAGAGAAAGGTTTTTTTGTTGATAAGTAACCTCGAAAGTTTTCGGATTTAAAGATAAATCCCCCCAGATTAACAGCGATTGGGTATAGGTTTGCTGACGGCGCATTACGGCCCGAATCCGAGCATTCAGTTCTTCTAGGGTACAAGGTTTGACTACATAATCATCGGCTCCAGCATCTAGACCTTTGACTTTATCGGTACTCTCATTTTTGGCGGTTAATAAGATAATTGCGCCTTGATATCCTTCTTGTCGTAAACGATGACATAAATTTAATCCATCTAGCTTGGGGAGATCGATATCTAATAAAATTAAATCGTAGGTGAGAGTATCAGCATATTCCCAGCCAATTTCCCCATCATGAGCAATATCAACTACATGATGTTGGTGCGTTAAGGCTTTCTTGAGCATGGGTGCTAAAATGGGGTCATCTTCGGTGATTAAAATTCTCATAGTTATGGCTTATTCGTGCTTTGGAGCGTGGAAAGAGGAAGTAACCAGGGGAACTGGACGATAGTTGTTACACACCACAAAGAAGAGGCTCACGATCGCACAATGGGAATCCCTCAAGTGTTCAACGGCTATCCCTGAAGCGATCGCCAATGGACTGAACCAGTTACCTCAGGGGGCGGATTCAGGATTTGACTTGAATTTTTACATATTATCTGATTATCTCACTCCTCTGATCCGAGCTTGATTCTTATACAGCGAATAGATATTCTTGATAGACTACTTCAGTAACTCAAAGATGACTGAAGCTGAGTTTCAATCCTCATCTACAGCTCTGTTGATGCCAAGGACATTCTCGCCATGAGAGACGATCTGACGGATAGAACCCATAGTAGGGATACTCAAAGGGCTGAGATCTCGAGCGGCGATCGCCTGGCTCTCATTACCCACACTTCTAGTCAAGGAGAAATCATACAAAACCAATTAGTTGAACTTGGGTATGACATTCAACTCTTCCCGAATTGGGAAGATCGTATGCCCCCAGACTTTCTACCGAATTTAGTCTTAATTCAATCCCATTCTGCCAGTTATTGGCAACAGGTTTATCAAAGCCTCAAATCCGATCCCAAAACTCATGGCATCCCCTTGCTGGTGTTAACCAATGATTCAGTCGATTTAGCAACAGTCAAAAGATTAGTGCTTCAGGGAGTAAGATTTATATCTTCGAGCCAACCCATTGATCTCGTCAGTGCGATTGAAGGACAACTGCATCAGAGTCAGCTAAGAGATCAATTAAGAGAAAAATCCGCCTATCTCCTACCCTGTCCAGACTGTTATCTATGGCAACAACCCATTTCCCCATCTACCTCTTCAGAGTATTTGCTCTCAGGAAATGCATCCTTATTAGAAGTACAGCGAATTGCCCACTTTGGCAGTTGGGAATGGGAGCGTCAGGAAGAGATTCGCCTCAGTCAGGAAATTCGAGGATCGCAGGAAACCTATCGTATTTTAGGGATCGATCCCCAACGGTTGACCTATGCACAAGTGTTGAAAAAGCTCCCTGCCCAAGATCGCCGGGAGTTTCACCAGCGTATCCAAGAGGCGATCGCCACAGGAAAAGCCCAAGAATGGGAACTGGCGCTCTATAGTGGTGACGGACAACTGCGCTATTGTGAGCTGCGAGTGCAACCGATTTTAGGGATTGATAGTAAGGTGAGGGGATTATTTGGCATTCTCCTCGATATTAGCGATCGCAGGCTTTTAGAACAAAAAATCCAGACTTCAGAAATGGAAATGCGCTCTGTATTTGGAGCGATGGGAGATATTGTTTTAGTCCTGGATCGAGCGGGGGAAACCATTAAAATGAGTCCCACTGCTCCGGCATTGGGAGAGGGAGTCGAACTGATTTCGGAAACCATTAATCAGATTATTTATGGAGAGCAGCGAGAAACACTCTGTCAGCAGTTACAACAAGTGGTAACCGATCGAATTACCCTGACTTTAGATTATGCTCTCGATCTTGAAGACTCCAAGGTTTGGTTTTCGGCAACCTTATCTCCTATGTTAGAGGATCAAGTCATTTTGATTGCCCGTGATATTACTGAACGAAAGAATGTAGAATTAGAACGAGATCTGGCTCTAGAACAGGCGGAATCTGCCAGCCATGCCAAAAGTCGATTTTTAGCCAATATGAGTCATGAATTAAGAACTCCCCTGAATGCCATTTTAGGATTTACTCAGGTTCTCCTGCGAGATGCTTGTTTCTCTGACGAACACGAAAATTATCTCAACATCATTTATCACAGTGGAGAACATTTATTAGGGCTAATTAATAATATTTTAGATTTATCGAAGGTTGAAGCGGGTTATATCGAGATCAATCCTACTTCGATTAATATACAAGTTTTCCTCGAGAGTCTCTATCAGATGTTAAATCTGAAAGCAGCAGAAAAACAGCTCCATTTTGAAGTGCAAAAGATAACTCGATTGCCCGAATGCTTGGAAACGGATCAAGGGAAGTTACGGCAAATTTTGATTAATTTGCTCGGTAATGCGATTAAATTTACTACTCGTGGACAAGTGATTTTACGAGTGGGTTATATTGAACAGAGGGAAAAACAGCATTTATTAGCTTTTGAAGTAGAAGATACTGGTCCAGGAATTCCTCCAGAGGAAATTGAGTTACTGTTTCAACCCTTTCAGCAGACTTCAACAGGGTTAGCATCCCAACAGGGAACCGGTTTAGGCCTATCGATTAGCCATAAGTTTGTGGAGTTATTGGGGGGTAAGTTAACCGTATCGAGTGTCGTCGATCGAGGTAGTATTTTTAAGTTTCAGATTCCGGTAGAACCAGAGTGTTTACTCGAGAGGCAAGGACATCAAGAGCATCCACGGGTAAAAGGTTTAGCACCGGATCAACCGTCTTATCGCATTTTAGTGATTGACGACTACTCAGAGGATCGTCAATGGTTGGTTACGTTGCTGGAGATGGTGGGATTTGTGGTTGAGGGGGCAGCCAATGGCAAAGAGGCGATCGCCCAATGGCACCGTTTTGATCCGGATCTGATTTTGATGGATTTGCGAATGTCCTACCAGAACAGATATCCAACCATGGAACAAATTCGTGCTATCACTCAGGAGAAGTCTATACCGATTATCGCGATCGCAGCCATGGTCTTTGAGGATGAAGACCAGTTAAACGCTCAAATCCGTTACGATCGCGTACTCTATAAACCCCTTGAAGAATCTATTCTCTTGGCGACTATTGCTGAATTTTTATCCCTAGAATATACCTATGAAGATCCATTAAGAATCAGTATTTTCTCAGAGCCAATCCATGCGGAAACGGTTGATGTTAGCATATTTTTGACGATGCCAGAGCTATGGCTCGAAGACATATACCATGCCACCATTACCCTGGACGATCAAAGGATTCTAGAGCTAATTGAAGATTTGCCAGGCGATCGAGCTGAACTGATACAATTCATTGAGCAGAAATTGAATGGGTTTGATTTTGAGAGTTTGTTAGACCTAATCACTCCGTTACTTCCTGAGTCTCTTCTTCAGCATCAGGCATTAGAAGAGTGAAATAAAAAGATGTTCCCACATCGACTTCCGATTTAAACCAAATTTTACCGCCGTGATTCTCAGCAATTTTGCGGCACGTAGCTAGCCCGATGCCATGGCCACTATATTTTTTGGAGTCATGAAAGCGCTTAAAGACTTGAAAAACTTCTCCAGTCTTGTCTAGGGGGATACCAATACCATTATCTTTGATACTAATTAAGCATTTGTTTTTCCGAATGACCACTTTGATTTGAATTTCTGGTTGTCGATCTGGAGCTGTAAATTTAATCGCATTGTTAATTAAATTTTGAAACAGTTGAACAAGCTGAAGTTCATTCCCTTGCACTGTGGGCAATGAGGAGCAAATAAGATTCACATTTCGTTCAGCGATCGCACTGGCTAAGTTTTCTTTCACTTGCCCAATAATCTCATTACAATCAACCGGTTCTAAAGCGATCTGCTCTTGTCCCATTTTGGCATAGATCAATAAATCCTGGATTAACCGTTTCATGCGATCGCCCGCACTAATAATACTTTGTAAATGAGTATATTCTTCGGGTTCTAATTTATCTTTTAACGTAAACTCCAGAATGCGAGCAAATCCTAATATACTTTGCATCGGTTGCTGTAAATCATGGGAGACTACTGAAGTGAATTTTTCTAGTTCGTGATTAGCTTGAGTCAATTTCTCATTATTTTCAATCAGTTGCTGTTGCAGAGAACGAATATGTAAGTGGTTTTTTACTCTAGCCAAAACTTCAGCGTTTTTAAATGGTTTCGTAATATAGTCTGCTCCTCCTAACTGGAATGCCTTCACCTTATCCCACGTATCATCTGAAGCACTAATAAAAATAATGGGTATATCATAGGTTTTAGGATCGCTTTTTAAGGCTTCACACACTTGATACCCATCCATTTCTGGCATTCTAATATCTAATAAAATCAAGTCAGGCAAACAACTATAAATGGAATCAATCGCTGCTTTTCCACTCAATGCTTTGCGAACTTCATAGCCCATACCACTTAAAATATCTGATAATAAGCGCACATTAACGACGTTATCATCAACAACTAAAATTTCTGCATAATCGATCAATTGAGAGTTCATATTCATAGTATTTATTGGGAATGGGCAACATTTTTCACCAGATCTAGGATTCGATTAAATTGAAAGTTATTCGACCAATTTTCTAATCTATCAGCTAAATTTTGGTTTTCAGAAGGAATGAATTGAATTAAATCAAGAATTTCTGAATCCGATCCCTTACGAGCCGCTTGGAATAACCGATCGATCCAATCTGGAGACATTTCTGTTAACCGTTCTTTTAAGTGTTCTGAATCCTTCTCAATCGTTGGATCGGGGTTAGACTTTATCAAATCTACACTAGAAAATTCCGTCAATTCTGGAGTGAGATAGGTAGAGTCCAATGAGTTAGCATATTGATAATGAACTCCTAAATGTTGGGCAATTTTTTGCCACACGACTTCTTCTTGAAAGGGTTGCTTCATGTAGTCATCCCACCCATCTGCTCTAAGATCTCCGAGTTGATCTGAGGCAAATTCAGGGATCAAAGCAATCAGCACGGTTTCTTTGCCTTTGGGTGTGGCTTGAATGGTCTCAGTGACGGTATGACTAGAGATTGCCGAGAGTTGGATATCCATCAAAATTAAATCGGGTAACCAGTTTTTACATAGAATTATGGCTTCTTCAGTTTGAGAGACTTCGCGGACTTGAAATCCAACGGATTGTAGTAGATTCACTAAGTATTGTCGGCTGGCCCAGCGATCTTCAATTACTAATATACGATAGTTCGGTTGATTCGGGGCGAGTCCAATGACTGGGGAAGAGCTACTCTCCTGATTAGAATGAATACTTTTGTCCAAAATAAAAGGAATTTGAAAGCTAAATCGAGACCCCTGGTTCACTTGACTTTTGACTTTAATTTGTCCTCCCATTAAATTGACTAATCTTTGACTCACGGCTAGACCTAACCCGGTTCCCTCTTGAGATGGAGGATTAGAAAATGGATTAAATAGGGTGGATAAGAATTCTGAAGACATGCCAATCCCTGTATCTTCTACCTCGAAGCATAAATAGGAAGGGCAAGAAATCCGGAGGGTAATAATTCCTGAAGGAGTGAATTTAATACTATTATCGAGTAAATTAATGAGGACTTGTCGAAGTTTGTGTTCATCGGTTTGGATAGTTTTGGGGGTATTCTCTTCCTGAATTAATTGAAAAGTTAGTCCTTTGGTTCTGGCTCGAGTTCGGATGAGACGGCTGAGGGAGTCAAGAAATTGGTAGAAATCGAAGGGTTGGGGATAGAGTTTGATGCGCCCAGATTCAAGTTTAGACATATCTAAAACATCGTTAATTAAGTGCAATAGATGTTCGCCACTTTGGTGAATAATGCTTAAGTAGTCTTGGACTCCATGGCTGAGGTTTGTATCTTGTTGCAGAATTTGGGTAAAGCCTAAAATACCGTTGAGGGGAGTTCGCAGTTCATGGGTCATTTTGGCTAAGAATTCACTTTTTGCTTGGTTGGCTCCTTCGGCGATATCTTTGGCCTGGGCAAGTTCTTGGGATTGTCTTTGGGCAGTTTCGAGGACTTTGGCTTGTTGCAAAGTGATGCCAAGTTGTTCGCCAATTTCGACTACAAAATGAATTTCACTGTCTGTCCAGAAGCGAGGACTGGAGTTTTGATAACAGGCGAGGAGTCCCCAAAATTCGGTTTCGGTGAAGAGGGGAACGGTTAGATAGGCTGTTGCTTGGAATTGGCGCAGGAGATCGAGATAGCAGTCGTTGAATCCTGCTTGTTCGATGTCGGGAACGCAGAAATAGGTTGTTGGGTATTGGTAGCGTCCGTTGCGGGTGTTTTGGAAGTGGGTATCAGTGATGATCTGAGGGTTTGGGGTGTAGAGATTGACGAAACAGCGATCGCTCTCTAGAGAGACAAAGGGGTTAGTCATTACGGATACCCAACCTTTACCGACAGATTCGGCCACAAATTGGCCACTCCAGTCAGGATTAAAGCGAAATATACCCACGCGATCGCACTGTAGGGTTTGGCGGATATCCTCGGTGATGGTGTAGAACACTTGTTCCATATCTAGGGTACTGCGCATCCGTTCCAGAATTTGACGGGTAGCTCTTTCGAGTTTGATTTTCTCCTTTAGCTCCGTTAATACTTGGTTGTGTTTGCTTTCTATTTTTTTGCGTTCAGTAATATCGTTAAATAGACACAGAATATAAAATTTAGCTTGTAGATTAAGTAATTCAGCTGAGAGGAGAAGGGTGCGGACTTCTGAGTTTTTGGTTAAAACTTGCAGTTCGTAGTTTTGGAGGCGTTGCGATCTCTTGAGTTCTACGAAGAGCCGATCTCCTTGGTTAGAATTAGCGCACAAATTCATCTCCATCGGGTTTTTACCGATAGTTTCTGCTTTAGAATATCCCGTAATATCTAGAAAGGCTTGATTGAGATCGATGAATTCTCCATCAGGATATGCGGCGATCGCCATGGGATAAGGACTGAGTAAAAAAGCTTTAGAAAATTTTTCTTCTGACTCCTGTAGTGCCTTTTGAGTTTTTTCCTGCTGTTCGATTTCGTATTGTAATTGGCGATTTTGATCGAGGAGTTGTTTTTCTAACGTCTGAATTCTTAATTGGTGCTTGATTCTCACCAAGACTTCTTCAATCTGAAAGGGTTTGGTAATATAGTCACATCCTCCGACTTCAAAGGCTCGGATTAAGTCAATGGGATCGTCCAAAGCACTAATGAAAATCACTGGAATATGAGACATTCTTGGGTTTTCTTTTAACCGTTGACAGACTTGGTAGCCATTGAGATCGGGCATTCTAATATCGAGTAAGATTAGATCGGGAGGAGCGGCTTGAATGCTAATCAGAGCCATCTTACTATTTTTGACACCACGAGCTTTATAGCCTGCTTGTTTGAGGGCACTGCACAAAACATGCAGATTATTCATGGAATCATCAATAATTAAAATTTGAGGTCGAGGAGGCTTTAATGCTACCATCTTTATTGTTTTTTATATCTAATAAGGCAAGAGGCAAAAAGTAAGAGGCAATAGAAGATGTTCTAAATATCCTTAGATATTCCTTAAGAAAATATAGCAGAAAACTCAAAAACTCTAAACTAATCCACAAATAATACACTTAGAAGCGATCGCCTCTACATGTTTTGACCAATCCGATCCTTTGAAGCGAGCGGGAGAGGGCAGGTGAGCAACAGGAGCATTGCTTTTATACTGAATATAGTCCTCCGTATTACTGCTGGGCCGCAAAGGCCACTTCAGGGCTTGGCAAAACGGGAAGTACTCTTCTCCTGCTTGTTGATAGACCTGAAACTGAAGCGTAAACCCAAAGCGTCCCTCACTGGCCTCAACCCACAGTCGATCGACAGTCTGGAAATCTTCACAATGAATATCTGTGATATTACGAGGATCTAAAAAAGAGCTAATCGGTTTACCCGATGCTTTATGAAGACAATTCCAGGTCTCTTGATCGGCTGCTTTCCAGCGCTTCATTTGCAGTAGATTTTGCAATTTTGTATAATCAACACCCACAGCAGACTTCAATTCTACGGGGAGTTCGGAGGAGCCAAACACCCAAGTTTTAACCATATGAAGGGGGTTAAATACTTTAGAGGTGACTTCTGTGGGTTGGTTACTGATAGCGGTGCGACTTGAAGAGGGACGGGAAGTGAGAGGTTTCGGTTTTTGAGATTTAGGTTTTTGGGATTTGGAAGCTGCTATAGAGGTGAAGGAACCAGGAGAAACTGATAATACAGATAGTACTTCCGAGGCGGATTGAAAGCGTTGTTTTAAATTCCGGGCAACCATGCGATCGAGGGTTTGGGCTAATGTTAAATTCACCCGTTTTTCTGGGAGTAAATAGTCTCGCCATACCCATTTTTCATTCGCAATATCATAGAGTTCTAAGGGAGCCAGTCCGGTTAACAAATGGAGACAAGTGGCTCCTAAGCTATATAAATCACTGGCTGGAAAAACTTTCCCTCGCAACTGTTCTAAGGGCATATATTCTGCACTGCCGACGATCGTTCCGGTTTGGTTTAAGGTGGTTTGCGAAACCCATTTCGATACACCAAAATCAATTAATACGGGTAAATTATCCTTTTTGCGGCGGATGATATTTTGGGGTTTAATATCCCGATGAATGACCTGATTATCATGAACAAACTGTAAAACGGGTAAAAGATCTCGCAGCAGTTGTTCAATTTCTTCGGGTTCATAACCCCCTTTTTGTTGCAATTCCTGAGTGAGGGTTGGGCCGTCTACAAATTCTTGCACTAAATAAAGCTGTTGATCTTGTTCAAAATTGGCGAGTAAATCGGGAATTTGATCGTGTTTTCCTAACTCATCTAAACGAACAGCTTCTTGACGAAATAACCGTTGAGCTTTATGAACGACCCGATCGCTAAACCCCTTGAGATAGAGTTGTTTAACTACCCGGAGAGGTTGGGACGGAATATCTTCGTCAATCGCAATAAAGGTTTTACCAAATCCCCCTTGACCAAGTTGACTAATCGGCCGATAGCGTTGTCGGAGATAGAGGGAAGTGCCACAACTGGAGCAAAATTTAGTGTTATCGGGATTTTGGGGGGATTTACACTCGGGGTTAACACAATAACTCATGGGGATATCCTGACAACGAAAGTGACGTTATTGGGCGGATCTTTCTTCTGCCTTCAAGATATGGAAATGGGAAAAAACTCCTAGGGTTTCAAATTCGTAAGCAGGCAGAAAGGCGGTAATTGATAGATTAGTTCGATAGATACTAAACAGTATATAGTCTTGACGATCAGTGCGTTGGGCAATGATGGTTTGCAGTTGGGGTTGAGCTTCTTGGAGGAAGTTATCGCAAGATTGTTGCAGGATGTTGCCAAAGCTTTGATTGGCTTTGTCGCAAACGTTTTCTTGGAGATATTCGACTAACTGTTGGGAGGCAAACTCTTCATAGTTGGAGGATTTGGGGTTGGTGGCAACCATTGCTCCGGTTACGGTAGCGATCGCCACTCCTCCGACTAAAGCCACCATTTTTAGCGCTTTCATAACCACATTCCTGTCTAAATGCCATTCTTGACCATACACCCAACTGCGGGCTATCTCCCGGAAACTAGGGAAAACTAGCCTACGGGGACAGAAGCAGGATCGAGGTCTAATTCCATCAGTTTGGCGATCGCCCCTTCTAATAAGCTTACCCCGTCTTCTACGGATTCTATCCGCGCCAATTTACCCCGCAACTCTCCCGCACCATAGAACTCCTTAGCGTACCACGTCATATGCTTACGGGCCTGACGGATACCGCGATCGCCCTTATATTCGTACAAGGCTCGTAAATGCTCCATGGCACATTCTAAACGGGCGATCGCCGTCGGTTCGGGCAATTTTTCTCCCGTCTTCAAGAAATAATCAATTTCCCCCACCAAAAACGGATACCCCAACGTCCCCCGCGAACACATCACCCCATCCGCTTTGGTTTCCTCCAAACAGCGTACTGCCGCTTCCACGGAGAAAATATCCCCATTGGCAATGACTGGGATGGACAACCTTTCTTTAACCTTCGTAATCCATTCCCAACGGGCCGGCCCATTATACCCCTGGGCGCGAGTCCGGCCATGGAGCGTCAACATTTTTGCTCCCGCATCCTGCATCCGTTGGGCAAACTCCAGGATATTAATTTCCTGATTTGACCAGCCAATGCGCGTCTTCACCGTCACCGGAACCTCAACTGCTTGAGCCACTTCTCGTACAATCGCCTCCGCAATTTCCGGCTCGCGCAACAAAGACGAACCGCCCCCATTTTTAGTAATCTTATTGACGGGACAGCCCATATTAATATCCACCGTATCTGCCCCTTCGTCTACCGCCATTTGCGCCGCTTCCGCCAAAAAATCGGGGCGACAGTCAAACAGTTGAATACTAATGGGACGCTCATTCGGGTCTACTTCCATCAGTTTCGGCAACTCCCGCACATAGTGTAATCCCGTAGCATTCACCATTTCCGTATACATCATGGAACTGGGAGCATAGCGACGCACCAGGCGACGAAACACCAAATCCGTCACCCCCGATAGAGGCGATTGTAATACCCTAGAGTTGACTTCTACTGTACCAATTTTCAGGGGAGAAGAGAGTCGAGCTTGCAGTTCTGGAGACAAGGCAACCATGGTGAATCTATGGAATGAGCGTTTGAGTTTTCAGCGAATCCTTTTTCCGTTTAATTATACAACAGTCAAAAACTCGGCTTCTGGCGTTACGCGGGGGGCAAGAAACCGGGTTTCTACCAGGGTTGACAAGACAAACAAGAAGATGCGCAAGAAACCCGGTTTCTGGGTGCTGTATCATGAGACCAATTCAATTTATCCCTCTTCGATCCATGAGCGAAACCATTTTTAGTAAGATTATCCGTAAGGAAATTCCAGCAGATATTGTCTATGAAGATGACCTTTGTCTGGCATTTAACGATATTTCTCCCCAAGCTCCCGTTCACATTCTGGTGATTCCCAAAAAGCCAATTCCCAAGCTAGCCGATGCTGACTCTCCAGATCATGCCTTGATGGGTCATTTATTGCTCACTGTTAAACGAGTAGCCGAACAAGCGGGACTCACGAACGGATATCGCGTGGTTATTAACAGTGGAGCAGACGGAGGACAAACGGTCGATCATCTACACCTCCACATTCTCGGAGGACGCGCTCTGGACTGGCCTCCGGGCTAGTTTGCCGTTATTATCGTATGGTACAGGTGGGTTTTCTCAGATTTAGGAAACCCATCAATAACTCTGAGATTGAGTATCTTTATGCTTCTGGCAGAAAGGCGATCGTAACGAACGATCGCAATAAAGAAACTAAAAGAGTATTTACAATCCCTTTATCAAGACAATTTAGATAAAGTTATTTTGTTTGGTTCTGAAGCACGGGGAGAGGCGGATATTGATTCTGATATCGCTATTTTGATTGTGCTTAAAACCCCCTTTGTCTATGTTTTTTTCTCGCCCTCTCTCCCCATCCCCCTATCACAGCGCAAAGCACTGTATCTTTGAATTTCTCGTTGATTCTAGACTACCTTCCTAAAAAGTTTGTAATCCCCTCACACCCTCCGGGAATGGTTTGTCGTGAGGCTTCCCCACACCAAGAACAGCAGTAATAGCGTTGTTCTTCTGAGAGTTCCTGAACGCCAGAAAAATCAGTATTTTCAACTACTGCACCGGTATATTCTCCGGTTTTGTAATTGGGTGGATGTTGGCGATCGCGGGGGGTAGCTGTTTGTGCCGATCCATAAAAGAACTGTGTCCCTCTTAAGTCAGCGCCCGCTAAATTGGCTTGATACAGGACGGTTCGGGATACATTTGCCTTGGTTAAATCGGCATTTCTTAAATCCGTGCGGACTAAATAAGCCTCACTTAAATCTGTCCATCGCAGGTCTGTACGAGCTAAATTTACACCAGCTAACATCACTCCTAAATTAATCACTCGAATCCCATTAAGCCGGTCTTCCTGATATCCTCCTCGCCCATCAAAAATCGGTCGCCCCAAATGATAATCCCGTCGCAAGGGGGTGAGTAAATTGGATTGGGATAAAAACCGAATGACTTTGGCTTTCCCAGCGGCATTGACACTGCTGAGAATGGCGGCAGTTCGGCCTTCGGCAAAACAGCGCTCTTGAGGCCAATCTTCTAACATACCTTCATCATCTAATGCCAGTTCAGAGATGCCCTGAAAAAACGCATCAATGGTTTGTTGTTGAGTAATGGTATTTTGCTGAATGGTTAAATCCTTGGAAATCACATATTGTCGCCAAGAAATATAAACGGCCAAAATGGCGATCATAATTTGTCCCACAGCACCCACCCATTCAGCCCAAGACCCAAATTCATCCCATTTGACTTGATTGAGCCAGTTACTGATGGCGCGATACAGGCCTAAATAATTAAGGAGTCCAGCTAGGGAAATAAATAAACCGGTAAATCCGATAAGTTGCGATCGCTGTTGGGCAGTCAGATCTTTGAGCGTTCGAGTTAATGTCGGCCAGACTAACCGCAAAGAGAGCGCAAAGGCAACGGCTGCCCCAGAAAAGCCCATCCAGAAATTATGAAGCGATAATCCCACAAACATGACGGCGATCGCCACTACCATAATCCAATCCCCAGATGGCGACGGTTTACTCGACCATCGCTCTGGATTAAACTCTGAAGGCTCTAAAGTTGAGGGCGGTTGCTCTAGGGAATGACGAGGTTTACCTTGAGAGCTAGGGGATAGGGAAGGGGAAGACGACGCAATCGGATCGGGCATCATACAGGAAAACTAATCAAGGATCATAAACGACGTACCATCTTAAAGAAGCATAGCGCGATCGTTAAAATAGGCAGTCTTCAGACATGATACAGAAAAATAAGTGGACGATTCGTTCTGGGTTGATGCTCTTGGCTATCCTACCATGGTCAGCGTGTTCATCAAGGCTTCCTGAATGTAGCGATCGTTTAGGGTATGTTACCTTTAGCCCCAATGAACCCATTGAGCTAGGGGGAGGCAATACCGTCCCTTTCTTAACTCCCATGGGTTCTGAATCTGCCAGTCATGGGTATGTAGGTTGTTTCCGCACAGTACTATAATGAGACTAAAGTGGGGAAAGTCGCTACTAAATTTGCCATTGAAGAGCTAGGCGTAAAATGGGCGGCAACGGTCAATGATGGGGATGCATTTACCCAGAGATTAAGTCTCTCTTGTGAAGAGACCTTTGCACAATTGGAGGGTGAGGTTGTTTTGAGTGGAGCAGTCAATAAGGGCGATCGCAACATGAAGCCGACTTTGAACTCATTAGTGGGCTTTGCTTGGCCACAAACAGAAGGTTTAAGGACAGTGGACAATGCCTATGAAGGTGAATAGGGTTACTCTTCGGAGCCTCCTGATTACAGTTTTGCCTACGATACAGCTAATATGGTGCTGGAGGGACTTTCCTCTGTGGCGGTGCGATCTCCCAATTGCACACTCCCAATTGGCTGTCAAGAACTACGAAATTGCGATGCTAAGTTTGTTACTGTTGATTGTTTCGATCCAACTATTCTATGAAACCGGTGATTTTCACTCAACTTAGAAAGCTCCAACAATGGTGGAATCGCTTAAGTATTACCACTAAACTATCCACTGGTTTTGGTGGATTATTTGGCTTTATTCTGTTGGTTTCAATCAATAGTTATATTGCATTTAAAGTCGTTCAAGATAAAGCAGCACAAGATATTTATACAAGTGTAGAGCTTCAGAGATTAGTTCTAGAGATGGATCGCCATTTGCAAGCCGCTCGTACCCATCAAAGAGATTTTTTCTTGCGCTATTCAGAAATTGGATTTAATCAGGCTAAAGAAATTTATGCCCAAGAAGCTGTAGATAATATTAATGAAGTCATTCGCTTAATGACCGAGTTCAAAAAACTGATTGAGCAACCACAAGTTAGTAATTCCCTTAAAGAAACAGATGTGGATATCAATTTGTTTGTTGCCTCAGCCGAACATTATGAAACAACTTTTATGGAAGCGGTCGAATTGGTTACACGACTAGCGGAAGAGGGAAAAGGACTCAAAGACCAATTAGATCATTTAGGTAACGAGGGAAAACAGGCCATTGAGTCCCTAGACATCCAGTGGAGAGAACAATATCAAGCTTTACGTCTGGCACAAAAAGAGTATTTGATTACTCGGCAGCGTCGCCATATGCGCTCTACTTTTAAAATCTTACTAGAATTAGAGAAAAAGATACTAGAAGATTCAACAATAAACCAGCAACAAAAAAATACTCTATTAAACATTCTCGCCTCTTATAAGAATACAGCAGAAGAGATTTTAAAAGTAGACAGTGAAATTCAAGCCAAATTTAGTGATTTTGACTTACAAGCAAAAAATATAGATCGAATTTCTGGTCAACTTATTGAATTAACTAATCAAGAGGTCTTAAAGGCAGAAAAAAAGGTGGATGAGGCGAGTGAGTTGATTTACTATATCTTGTCTTTTTCTGTCCTGCTTGGATTATTGTTTGTCACGATTATTGCCCGATTACTCCAAAAAGGAATCACAGAAAAAATCATCCAACTGACTCAAGGAGTCAATCAGCTTAAACAAGGTTCTCTTGACCATCGCTTACCGATAGAATCGGAAGATGAACTAGGAGAATTGGCAGAAGGGTTTAATGAAATGGCAAGCCAACTGCAAGCTTTAGTTAATAATTTAGAACAACAAGTAGTAGAACAAATAGTTACCATTCGCAAAAGTGAAGCTCTACTCAATGAAACCCAAAAAATTGGTCAGTTAGGGGGATGGGAATTTGACCCTCAGACTCAAGAGTTGATTTGGACTCAGGAAGTTTACCAGATCCACCAACTTGAACCTGAGTATATACCAACTTTAGAGGGGATGTTATCCTTTTTTGAAAACAGGTATAAAAATAAACTCAGAGAAGCAATTGATAAAGCGATCGTTCACTTAACTGACTTTGATTTAGAACTGCCTTTAATGCGTCATTCAGGTCATTTGATTTGGGTTCGTATCATTGGTCAACCCTTTCAAGTCGATGATCGAGGGATTAAGGTTAAAGGAACGCTGCAAAATATTAGCGATCGCAAAGAAATTGAACTAGCCTTGCAACAAGCAAAGCAGGCGGCTGATGGTGCCAACCAAGCAAAAACAGAATTTTTGTCCAGTATGAGTCATGAACTTCGCACTCCCCTCAATGGAATTTTGGGTTATACCCAAATCTTAAAACGCTCGAAAACTTTGGAGGGAGAAGATCGCAAAGGAGTAGACGTAATTCATGAATGTGGGTCTCATTTACTTAGCCTGATTAATGATATTCTCGACATGGCTAAGATTGAATCGAGAAAAATAGAATTGCATGAACAATCCTTAGCTTTAAGCTATTTTCTAGATGGCATAACTTCAATTTGCAAAATCAAAGCTCATCAAAAAGGCTTGGATTTTAAAAGCATTTATTCTTTTGATTTACCCAAGGCGATTGTAATTGATCAAAAACGGTTGCGGCAAGTTTTAATTAACTTGATTGGCAACGCGATTAAGTTTACAGATACTGGAGAAATAACTTTTCAGGTAACTTGTATTCATCTGAGTTCTAGAGAGAATCAGAATTATGCAATAATTCGCTTTGAGGTCAAAGATACTGGCATTGGCATTCCTCCAGAACAAATGGAAAAAATATTTTCTCCCTTTGAACAAGTGGGGGACAAAGCTCGGATGTCTGAAGGCACTGGTTTAGGATTGGCGATTAGTCAAAATATCGTTCAATTGATGGGAGGAGAGTTACAAGTTTCTAGTATTCCTAACCAAGGAAGCTGCTTCTTCTTTGAGATTGAGTGTTTATTAGCTGAAGAGACTATATTTGCAGAATTTCCAATTCAAGACCATACCATTACTGGATATTTAGGCAAAAAGAAAACTATTTTAGTTATTGATGACCGTTGGGAACATCGTTCTTTGATTGTCAACTTGCTCAACTCCCTAGGGTTTGAAGTTGTACAAGCAACTGATGGCAAAGAAGGACTCAAAGAAGCTAAAAGAGTAAAGCCAGATTTAGTTATTACTGATATTTTTATGCCGGTAATGGATGGCTTAGAATTGACTCAAATTCTACGACATCTCAATGAATTGAAACATATTCCAATCATTATATCAAGTGCTAGCATTTCAGGTTTAGACACAGAAAACAGTCCAGGAATTAATTGTAATGATTTTATTCCTAAACCTATTGATACAGAGGTTTTACTAGCCAGTTTGAAAAAGCACTTGAATTTGACCTGGATGTATACTGATAGTCCAGACTTGGATCATCTGGATTATCCCATAGATCGAGTGGAAAACAGTAAACAAAGCAATTTATTTACAATGATATTTCCTCCAAAGTCTGAACTCAAAAAGCTCTATCAATCAGCGCGAATTGGTGATATTGAGGATATGGAAAATGAGGTGAAACGTTTAGCAAAAATCGACAAAGAGTATCAGTCTTTTGTTCGTTATACTTCAGATTTATTAGACGATTTTGCGATTGAGGAAATCAGGATTCTGTTAGAAGATTTTTTCCAAAATGTAGAAAACTCGGCTTAGAATTGTTTGTACAGTTTTTGATGTAATCACTAGCACTCTCGATTACGGCGACTCAATTAAGAAGCAAACCTTAAAAATGATCCCTTCTGTGTTAACTGTAACCTAGAATGAAAGTATCTGACTAGGTTATGGAGTACATGATGATGGGTTTGAATAGCTCTTCTGTATGGCTATTATTTGGCGCTTTTTTCATTCTGCTGATGATCTCCGCGACTCCGATATTGGGATCGCTGGAGGTTAAAGGGTCTCTGACATTTTTGCTCTGGCTATTTGGGATCTTTTTTGTTGGAGGATGGGTGCTGTTTATTTGTTATCCCTTGTTTTCTTAAGTTTGCTTTGCTGATATTTCGTTTGTTGGCGAACCCGTTTTTCAGGGGTAAGGCGATCGCTGCAATGGGGACAGCAAATTCCTTCTTCATAGTCTGGTGAAGCCTTATCTTCCTCAGAAATGGGATAACCACAAGCAACACAGAGATTGTAACTGCCAGCAACTAAGCCGGTTTTGATGGCGATCCGCTGGTCAAAGACAAAACATTCCCCTTCCCATAAACTGTCGGGTTCGGGGACTTCTTCGAGATACTTCAGAATTCCGCCTTGCAGGTGGTAGACTTCCTGAAAGCCCTGTTTGAGCATAAAGGCCGTGGCCTTTTCGCAGCGAATTCCCCCAGTACAGAACATAGCCACTTTGGGATGCTTTTGGGGATCGAGATGGTTTTTTACATAGTCGGGAAAGTCCCGAAAAGAGTCAGTGTGGGGATTTTGCGCCCCCCGGAAGGAACCGATCTTTACTTCATAGTCATTTCGGGTGTCAATGAGAGTGACTTCTGGATCGCCGATTAGTTGGTTCCACTCCTGGGGACTGACATAGGTTCCCACTTGCTCATTGGGATTAACGTCTGGTTGACCGAGGGTGACAATTTCTTGTTTGAGGCGCACTTTGAGGCGATCGAAGGGATAATCTGGCGCTGTAGATTCCTTATGGGTAAGATCCCATAATCGACGATCAGAACGCAAATAGCTTAAGAGGGCATCAACGGACGAACGAGAACCGGCGATCGTGGCATTGATGCCTTCGGATGCTAAGAGGATGGTTCCTTTGATCCCTTGCTCTTCACATAGCGAGTGTAGAGGCGATCGCCATTTGGCATAATCGGCAAAGGAAAAAAATTGGTAAAAGGTCGTTACGACAAGGCTCATGGTCACCTCCAGAAAAAAAATTAGCTGAACCTCTTTTCAAATCAAGTCTTATGTGTATAATAGATCGAGTGGGGTGCATTTCAACCTCTGCGCCTATTCTAAATCCTCTTGGGGGTATAGCTCAGCTGGTAGAGCGCCTGCTTTGCAAGCAGGATGTCAGCGGTTCGAGTCCGCTTACCTCCATTAACAACAAACCAAAGCATAGCAGACTTTTCACCACTGACATCCTGCTTGAAAGCAGAGCGCTCACACATATTTCACACAAAATCATCCTACACCACTCCAAAGCAGTGCAGGGTAAATAGGTCGTACAAATAGAGGAAATCTATCTATAAAAGCATCACCATAGATTTCCGCTAATAAACCAATCACATGACCATCACATAAGCATTCCCTATGGATAAAGAGAGAGTCATAAGGTGTGCTAAAATAGATATATATCCAAGCTGGAGACCCAACTAGGGTAACCAAAGAAGATATATATCCATCGGCACTCCATGGGCTGGCATGATCCGACAGAAAATATCCCCAATCACTGGACTAAGTGATGAGGAAAAAGTAATATTACGAAAACTGGGACTAGGGAA
>NZ_JAGHZH010000010.1:0-12167 GCF_017746885.1 Roseofilum sp. SBFL
AAATTTTTCACACCATTTGTCAAAGCAAGGAGGCATTGCTGATGGGGTAGTTTCTTTCATCCGGGAAATAACCACGTGAAACAACCTATTGCAAACTATTATAACCTAATTTGACTATTTTTCTTGTTTAAGTCCCGTTAAAAGTTTCAGAACTCCTGTATAGGCGTTTTTGAAACCTTTAGAACAAAGGGTTTGAGACCCAGAGATTGAGAATAACTGACACCAGTTTTTGGTGATTTCAGTGATGATATTTTCACTGGTAAGCTTTAACTTAGGGTTAAGTTTATTGTGATAGCTACCATAGGTAACCTTATAGTTAGCCAAGGTATTAACCTTTGTCTTCTCATCACTCCTATCACGACCGCATTTGTCAAACCCGTTGATGTAATTGGCTTTCACCAGTTCAATGGCTTGACCGATGGTTATGATGTCATCCTCAAGGGTTTGGGTTCCCTTAATTTCTGACTCGTACCATGACCAAAATTCAGACTCTGTTTCAGTATTTTTCAACTTGTCAGAGACGGCCAAAGCTTTGGCCAGAGCATTGACGCAACCATCACGGGTGAAGGATTCATTACAAGAATTATTAGCCGTTGTTGCCTTGGTAGCTGTCTTGAACCGGAGATACAACCGGTTACCTTGCTTGCTAATGGACACTCCCTTCGGGGTACTTCTCTGGCAAGCTTTGAGATAAGCTCTCACCAATTCATGGTCAACGTACTTAGATGGGTCAATGGAGTTAGAGTGAAAATACTCATTAACCATCGACCATGCCTGTTTAGTGTGATTGTCAGACATCTGCCTATTTTCTGCCTATTTCCTTTTCAAGGTTCTAGAGTGCAAACTAGGCAAAGCTTTCAGCTCTTGGGATAGCGTTAGCTATAATCTGAGAGTGGGGTTCAAATCCCGCCGCTCCGATTGTATTGAAAAACAAGCTTGGTCTAGAGTTGAAACAGCGAACCCACCAGCAAGAATGGGTGCGCTTACACGTCGTTCACATAAATTCCTCATATGGTAGATTGGCGGAAAGTATGGCGAAGTCTGATTGCTCGTTTATCTCAATGGTGGCAACAGATCTCGAAGAAGCTACGCAGGACTTCAGTTGCGAGTGCTGATTCCTCTCAAAGACCGCCCCTCAGTTATACTCACTATGAATTCCTGTTTAATCAGCTTCTGGAAGGGGTAAATACCCAAGGATGGAGCCTCAAAGAAATCAATCAATTTTTTAGCCAATGGCAAGAGCGCACAACTGAAGAAGAATGGTTGGCATGGTTAGAGCGCTTTGGTGAAAGGGTTTTAGGGTCTCGTTCGCCTAATCTGGAGTTAGCTCAACGGATGGTGA
The DNA here is from genome assembly GCF_017746885.1 of Roseofilum sp. SBFL. Lineage (NCBI taxonomy): Bacteria > Bacillati > Cyanobacteriota > Cyanophyceae > Desertifilales > Desertifilaceae > Roseofilum > Roseofilum sp. SBFL. Next base: position 1,343 of record NZ_JAGHZH010000010.1, read on the forward strand.
GGTTGGCAAACGTTTATCCTAGACCTTTGGGACAATGTTCCCGTGAAATTGGTTTGGCTCTTTTGGAGTGCCCCAGAGAAGCAGAACCGGAAGTAATCAAAGAACCGCAGGTAGACGAGTCACCCCCGGTAGTAGAAGAAAAACCGGTGGTGCTAGAGCCTCCAGCGATCAAGAAACTTCCGATTCCTCAGCCTCCTGAACCCCAAGAGAAGCCTAAAGAGAATCTTCAACCCCCTCAGAAACGTCCTCAACCCCGTCTAGAGTTACCTTCTTTGAATAGTTTGTCAGGGGTATTGCATTTGTTGCAATTACGACCCCAGATGGTGCAACGGTTGGCACAACAGATGGGTATTGAGACGAATAAACCAGAGGAGGTATTACAGGAGTTGAAGATGAGGGCGTTGATGAAGTCGAGTGTGGAGCAGGAGCAACAGGGAAATTTACGGGGGGCGATCGCCTATGTGGATCGGGCACTAAGTTTAAATACTCAGTCAGCGATCGCCTGGGCCATGAAAGGAGATCTATTATTTAAGTTACAGAAATTTGAACAGGCGATCGCGGCCTACGATCGCACAATAACGGTTAACCCTAACGATGAGCAAACCTGGTATAACCGAGGAATGGCTCAGTTTCAATTGCAGAACTTTGAGTTAGCCTTGGCGAGTTTTGAACAGGCGCTGAATCTAGAACCGAGTTTTTATGCAGCTTGGAAAAATAAGGCGATTTCCCTGTTGAATTTAGGACGCGATCGCGAAGCTCTTGAAGTGTGCAATCTCGCTTTAGGGATGCAACCTGACGATCCAGTATTACATACCTGCCAGGAAAAGGCACAGGAGAGTTTAGAGCGTCAGGATAAAATGGGGGATGGGGAATAGGGAATTTCAGCGCATCACCGCGTATCTTCATTCGTCATCTCCCTATCCCCTGCCCAAATTCGCGCTGAATTGCGATCGGGATGCTATCCTATTTTGGAAGTCTGTATCATTAAAAAAAACTAAAGGGTTTTGCCCTTCATGGGAAGCGCCCAATTCCATTAACCTGTTCATGTCCGCTTGCGGAAACTGTCCTATAGACAGGAGGGGGGAGAAGGAAACCGGCCAAATCTAATTTAACTGCGATCGCTTATTGATGAGAACCAATGGTAGAAATTCTACAAGTCGGCAACCGAGTCATTCAAACGGATGAAATTTTAACACTACTCACCCGTTATCAATTAATGCCCCATGTGGTGCGCGGATTAGTGATTGATCGGGCGATCGCCGATTTCTCCTGCACTCCCGAAGAAATTGAAACTGCCCTCAAATCCGTCCACAGTCAACTGAAATTCACCACTCCAGAAGACAAAGCGGCTTGGCTGGAAAATCAGGGCATGAATGCCGAACAATTCCAAGAAGTGTCCATCCGTCCCCTGCTGATCGAAAAATTTAAACAAGCCAATTGGGGCAATAAAGTTGAATCCTACTTTCTCAGTCGCAAAACCCACCTCGATCAGGTCGTATATTCCCTGATTCGCACCAAAGACCTGGGATTAGCCCAAGAAATCTACTTTCGGATTCAAGAAGAAGAAGAAAGTTTTGCCAATCTAGCCCGCGAATACTCCCAAGGGCCTGAGGCTCATACGGGAGGAGTGTTAGGACCGGTCTCCGTCTCGACTCCCCACCCCATCCTGGCCAAACTGCTCTCGATTTCCCAGCCAGCTCAACTCTGGCCGCCCCGGAATTTAGGAGAATGGTATGTTATCGTCCGGTTGGAAAAATTCATTCCTGCCAAATTTGATGATGCGATGAGACGACAGTTAATTGATGAATTATTTGAACTCTGGATGCGAGAAGAAGTCCAAAAACTAGGGCCTATCCGCTCCCTCTGGTCATCTGACGAACAAGAAAACCGATGAAACCCAATTTTTAATTTCTAATTTTTAATTTCTAATTGATATGACTCAAGCTGTCTCGCCTTCTCAAATCCAGGGATTTTTAGCCAAAGTCCATCCCTTCGATCAGCTTAATCCCAGTAGCTTAGAGCAGTTAACCTCTGGATGTAAACTGTTGCGCTATGCGATCGGGCAACCGATTATCATTCGGGAAAAAGTGCCCGCTCAAGTGTCTATCCTCTATCAAGGTCAAGTGCGGATTTTAGGCTATGACCAACGGCGACAAACCACGGTGAGCTTAAAACGAGCTGAACCCGGAGAGGTGATGGGATGGGCCAGTTTGTTTCGCCAGAGTGGGTGTGAAACGGCCCTCGCGTCCACGGAAGTTATTTGTATTACTGTAGATGCCCAAGACTTTCTGCACTTAATCGATCGCGAACCCCAATTTAGAGAGAGCCTCGCTCAACAGGTCTCCATCAGTGAGGTCTTTGAACTACTGAGTGTGGAACTCGGTCGCAGAGCCGATGGGACGGCAGACTTAAAAGAACTGACATTTAAGGCGATCGCCCATGCCACGGCGGTTAACTTACCCTCTGGCAACCTGCAAGTCAGGGATTTGATTAATACCCTCAATCCCTCCCGCCTGTGGCTCGTCAGTAGTGGAACCGTAGGCGACTTTACTGCCGGCTCAAATGTCCCTCTGAATGACCTGGCCGAACAACCCAATCAAAGACTACCCATTAAAGGCAGATGGGGAGCCAGATTATTAGGGGTTGACCTCTTCCAAGAAACAGAAGACCCCATTGCCCCTCCCACGGGGCCCCAGACTGTTTCACCAACTCCGGTCAAGCCACCCCTGAAAAAAGCCCCCATTAGCACCCTATCCCCTAGGAAACAGCTAGAGGGAGAAGACAGTGGAGTCGATATCAGTCGCGCTCCAGAACAGATCCCCGAACTCGAACAAGGCAATGACGATCGCATCAACTATCCCTTTGTACGCGGCAAAGGCGAAATCGATGCCCCCATGGCCTGCTTCAAGATGTTGAGCCAGTTCATGAAAGTCTCCTTCCGTCGGGATGTGATTCGCAAAGTCCTAGAAAATCAACTGCGAAGTGTTGGGCAAATCTCCTTAACGGTTTGTGGGGCGATCGCCGAAATGATGGGACTACAGGCACAAATGGTGCAATTGCCCGCCGCATCCATCAACCGTATCAAAGGCCCCGCCATGATTCCCTGGGGCCAAAGCTTTGCCATCCTCTACCGGATCAACGAACGAGAAGTGGTCATGGCAGTGCCCGAAAAAGGCATTACCCGCAGGCGAGTTGCCGACTTTGCCGAAGAATGGGGCGTAATTCAAGGACAAGTGCTGCTGCTCCAGTCCCCCCCAGACCGACAACGGGAAAAATTTGGCCTAAGTTGGTTTGTCCCTGCCCTAATTAAATATCGGGGCATCCTGATCCAAGTCTTTATCGCCTCATTCTTCGTCCAGCTCTTTGGTCTGGCGAACCCCCTAATCACCCAGGTGATTATCGATAAAGTTCTCGTACAACGGAGCATCGACACCCTAGATATTTTGGGTCTATTCCTCCTAGGGGTGGCCATCTTTGAAGCCATTCTCACCCTGCTGAGAACCTATCTCTTTGTCGATACCACCAACCGTATTGACCTGGGACTCGGCTCAGAAGTCATTGCCCACCTGCTCAGGCTACCCCTAGAATACTTTGACCGCCGACGGGTTGGGGAACTGGCTGGACGGATTAACGAATTAGAAAATATCCGTCAATTTCTCACCGGAACAGCCCTCACCGTTGTTCTCGATGCCGTCTTCTCCGTGGTCTACATCGCCGTGATGTTTGTCTATAGCTGGCAGCTCTCCCTCGTTGCTCTGGCTACCGTTCCCCTGTTTGCCCTGGTAACCATCGTTGCTTCGCCTATTGTCCGCCGCCAACTGCGCCACAAAGCCGAACGCTACGCTGACGTGCAATCCTATCTGGTAGAAGTGCTATCCGGGATTCAAACAGTAAAAGCCCAGAATATTGAGCTAAAATCCCGCTGGCAATGGCAAGAACGATACGCCAAATATATTAAATCTGGGTTTCGCTCCGTTCTCACCTTTAGTACCGCTGGTTCCATTAGCGGATTCCTGAATAAACTCTCTGGACTATTAATTCTCTGGTTTGGAGCACAAATGGTCCTGACAACTGCCTCGACGGATAACCCCTTTACCTTGGGACAGTTAATTGCCTTCCGGATTATTGCGGGTTATACAACCTCCCCTCTATTGCGCCTGATTCAACTGTGGCAAAGTTTCCAGGAAACTGGGCTATCCATTGAACGACTCTCTGATGTTCTTGATGCCAATCCAGAAGCCGATGAAGCGAACCGTTCCAATATTTCCATGCCTCCTATTCATGGCCATGTGAAGTATGAAGATGTGTCCTTCCGGTTTGCCAGCGCGAATACCTGGCAACTGATGAATGTGAATTTAGACTTTCCCCAAGGACAGTTTGTGGGAATTGTCGGCCAAAGTGGTTCCGGTAAATCCACGCTGATGAAACTGCTGCAACGGTTATATGAACCAGGTTCTGGCCGTATCCTGGTAGACCAGTTAGATGTGAGTAAGGTAGAGCTGTACTCCCTGCGTCGGCAAATTGGGGTGGTTCTCCAAGATACGCTTTTGTTTAATGGTTCAGTGCAAGAAAATATTGCTTTGGCGAACCCCGATGCTACGGAGCAGGAAATTATCGAAGCAGCGAAAGTGGCGGTAGCTCACGAGTTTATTATGTCCTTGCCCCAAGGATATAACACGGTTGTGGGCGAGAGAGGGGCGAATTTATCTGGGGGACAGAGGCAACGGATTGCGATCGCCCGTACTGTCCTTCAAAGACCTCACTTGCTAATTCTTGATGAAGCCACCTCTGCCCTAGACTATGATAGTGAGCGACAAGTGTGCCAAAATCTGGCCCAAACATTCAAAGGAGAAACGGTCTTCTTTATTACGCACCGCTTAACGACGGTGCGGAATGCAGATGTAATTATTATGATGGATCAAGGTTCCGTTGTTGAACAGGGAACCCATGCTGAACTGATGGCTCTCAAAGGACGGTATTACTGTCTGTTTGAGCAACAGGACTCCCAGTTGTAGGGAAATGGGGGAATGGAAAATATCACCCATTACCCATTACCCATTACCCATTACCCATTACCAAGATTTATGAAAACACAAGCCAAATACACAGAAACCTATATCGAACAACCCATATTGCTAGAGCGGCCGGTGATTTGGTCTCAAGTCCTGGTGTGGCTGCTCCTGTTGATTACATCGTCGGGAATTGCTTGGGCGGCGATCGCCGAAATAGAACAGGCGGTTCCTGCCCAAGGACAACTCGAACCCCAAGGATCGGTCAATGAAGTGAAATCCCCTACCAGTGGAATGGTGCGGGAAATCTTGATTGAAGATGGGGATGTGGTACAAGAAGGAGAACTATTAATTACCTTTGACCCCACAGCCCCCCAAGCGGATATTGAATCGCTGACCAAGCAAGAAATTACTCTGAAAGAAGAAATAGAGATTTACGATCGCATTCTCTCAGGTGGAAATATCCAAAGTGGTCCTCCAGAGTTAGCCTCTTTGGCCAGTTTGCGCCAAACCCTCTTGGCAGAAAACGAATACTTTAATGCTCAACTCGATGGCTATAACCCAAATCAAGCGGTCAGTAGTGCCTTTAATAGTAACCAAGACCGACTCTTGAGTGCTTCGCGTGCTGAGTATCAATCAAGGGTAGAAGCGGCTCGGCTGAAAATTGCTGAGTTGGACAAACAGATTAACCGCACCCAACGCCAAGCAAGTGCGATCGTCCCTCGGATAGATAAAACCAAAGAAACCCTAGCCATTCATGAGAACACTCTAGATCGTATTCGTCCCGTCGTGGAAGAAGGGGCCCTATCCCAACTCCAATACGATCGCCAAGAACAGGAAGTACTTCGCTATCAAGATGAATTATTAGCCAGGGAAGGGGAACTCGAACAACTTCAGCTTGAGGAACAACGGTTGCGGGTGGAAAAAGCCCAATCTCAAGAAGCTGTATCCAATGCGATCGCCATTTCTGCTAAGGATATTTTAACTAGGGTGGCCGATAACCAACGCCGGATTGCTGAAATCGATTCCCAACTGGCCCGCGCTAAAATTGAGACCAAGAAACGGTTAGCTGAAGTTGAAGGAGAACTGATCAAAGCTCGACAGGCTCTGGGTTATCAGGAATTGAGAGCGCCTGTTAGTGGTGTGGTATTTGATTTACAAGCCGGGACAGGACACGTAGCCCAAGCCACAGAGCGCCTACTCTCCATCGTTCCCAATGATGCCTTGGTTGCTGAAGTTTATATCCCAAACAAGGATATTGGTTTTGTCGATGAAGGGATGCAAGTGGAGTTAGATGTCTCCTCTTTCCCCTCTTCGGAATTTGGCACCATTAAAGGAACTCTGACTTGGATCGGCTCAGATGCCCTAGAGCCAACGCAAGTCCGCCCATTCTATGCATTCCCAGCCAAAATTCAATTGGATAAACAGTATTTCACCATTAATGATAAACAATTGGATTTGCAAGCCGGGATGGATATTAGTGCCAACATTAAAGTCCGCAAACGGACTATTTTAAGTCTGTTAACCGATAAATTTGACACCAAAATCCGCAGCTTAGAAACCGTTCGTTAATACCCTCTTGGGAATCGGGGAATCGGGGAATCGGGAGACGCAGGGATTCCCTATTCCCTATTCCCTATTCCCTATTCCCTATTCCCTATTCCCTTATGCAGTGTATTCCAACAAAAATTCCCGACGTTCTGATCCTAAAACCCAAAGTTTTTGGAGACGATCGCGGATTCTTTTTTGAAAGTTATAATCACAAACGCTTTTTTGAAATTACCGGTCAATCTGTAGAATTTGTCCAAGATAACCATTCTCGCTCCGTGAAAGGAGTATTAAGGGGCCTGCATTACCAAATTCAACAAGCCCAAGGCAAACTCGTCCGTGCTGCGGTCGGCGAAATTTTAGATGTGGCTGTGGATATCCGCAAAAGCAGCCCCCATTTTGGCCAGTGGGTTAGTTGTTTGTTAAGCGCCCAAAATCATCGCCAGTTATGGATTCCGCCTGGATTTGCCCATGGGTTTGTCGTGCTGTCGGAAATAGCAGAGGTACTGTATAAAGCCAGTGATTATTATGCTCCCCAACACGAGCGATCGATTTTGTGGAACGATCCCAATATCGCCATTGATTGGCAAATTGAAGGCTTAGAGCCGACCTTATCCACTAAGGATCGGGCGGGTAAGCTATTGTCAGATGCTGAGGTGTATTCATGACCCGAATTTTGGTAACTGGGGCCCAAGGGCAGTTGGGCCAAGAGTTGGTCACCTTGTTGACATCCTTGGGAGAGATCAGAGGAATCGATCGCAATGAACTCGATTTAACGGAATTTGACAAGGTGGAAGCCTTTTGGCAAGATTTGCAGCCGGATATTGTGGTGCATGGAGCTGCCTATACCGCAGTGGATAAAGCAGAAGAGGATGTTGATTTGGCCATGCAGGTGAATGGGGAAGTACCGGGAAAATTAGCCCGTTTAGCAGCCGCTTCTGGGACTCAGTTAATCCATATTTCCACGGATTATGTGTTTGATGGCAGTAAAAATCAGCCCTATTTGGAAACTGACCGGACTAACCCCCTGAGTTCCTATGGGCGATCCAAGTTGCAGGGCGAACAGGTGGTGCAAGAGAGTGGTGCAACCTTTGCCATCCTCAGAACTGCGTGGGTGTATGGAAATGGCATGACGGGTAACTTTGTCAAAACCATGTTACGTCTGGGTCAAGAGCGGGAAGAACTGCGTGTGGTGTACGATCAAGTGGGTTCGCCAACCTGGACAGTGGATTTGGCGGGAGCGATCGCCCAATTGATTCCCAAGCTGAATTCGGAAACAGTAGGTATTTATCATTACACGAATGCAGGAGTGACCAGTTGGTATGATTTTGCGATCGCCATTTTTGAAGAAGCCCAAAAGTTAGGCATTCCCCTAAAAATTAAACGAGTGCTTCCCATTACCACCGACCAATATCCCACCCCCGCCAAACGTCCCGCTTACTCCGTTCTTTCAGGCAAAAAACTCGCCGATCTTCTCGGAACCCCTGCCCCCCACTGGCGGCAAAGTTTACAGAAAATGTTAGCCGAATATGCCGAAAACTTAGTTTATCGAGGGTAAGGTCATGAGTAGTGTTAAAATGAAAGTTGATTTTATTTGACTCCAAAATTTTATATCCGTGATAAGGAGGTACAAGTGTGGAACCATTGGGAATTTATACACTTGCTAATGATAGGGTATACGATCAACTCATTGCACTTCTAAATAGTATTAGAGTTAATATTGATGCCAGTATACCAATATGTGTTATTCCTTTTGATCAACACATTGAGAGAGTCCAAAAAGAGGTTGATATACGCCCAAATATAACTTTGTTTAGAAATTCAGAATCAATCAATCGATGGGAAAAATTTGCTCATGAATTTGTTGAATCTCACCCAGAAGCACAAAAATCCAGAGAATCACATCCTCGATGGTATCGCGGAAAATTACATCGCAAATTTGCTGCCTTTGATGGAATTTTTGAAAAATTTGTTTTCTTTGACTGTGATAGTTTAGCAATGAAACCAGTTACAGCAGTTTTTGAAAAGTTAGAAATGTTTGATTTTGTTTTTGATGATTGGGAAAATGCTAAATCACAATCACAAGCAGCATTAAATATTCAGCTAATTCAATCAACCGGTCTCTTTACAGAATCACAAATACGTCCCGCACTTCATTGTTCTAGCTTTTGGGGATCAAAGCATGGTATTTTTGGAATTGAGGAGCTTGCTAATTTACAAGATAAAATTACGAATCAAGGTGAAGCAGCTTGGGTTAACAATCAAGGGTGGTGGGATGATGCATTTTTGTTTAACTATATGACACTTAGATCTGAGCGTCCACTATTTAACTTTACTCTTAGTTCAGATGGTAAAGACCGAACAGGGAACTGTGCCAACTCAGATCCATTTGTTAACGTCAATCAAGTTCTGTATAACCAAGAGGGTTTAAAGCCTATTCATCGAATTCATTACATGGGTTATTCATCAACTGAATTTACAAGATTAGTTCAGGGTGAAGATGTTGATATCAGATATAGAGATATTTTCTTGCACTATCGATTTCTTGAAAATCCTGAGCAATGTCCCTTGATTTTGAAAAAGCCAAGCTTCTGGAAGAAAACCAGTAGACGATTCAATAGAATAATTAAGAAAATTTCTAGTTATTATGGGCTGTAAGACTGAATTTTGCTCTTCTCTAAATTAATCATGAAAGCACTTATTTTATCTGGTGGTAAAGGAACTCGCTTACGTCCCATTACTTATACGGGGGCCAAACAATTGGTTCCAGTTGCCAATAAACCCATTTTATGGTATGGGATTGAAGGGATTGTGGGCGCAGGCATCACCGATATTGGCATTATTATTAGTCCCGAAACTGGAGAAGAGGTGAAAGCAACTACTGGGAATGGAGAACAGTTTGGCGCAAAAATCACCTATATTTTGCAGGAGAAACCCGCCGGTCTGGCCCATGCCGTAAAGGTGGCACAGCCCTTTCTAGGAAACGACCCATTCGTTATGTATTTGGGCGATAACATTATTCAAAGCGACTTAACTCCATTTTTGAACCAATTTAAAGAAAATAGCCTAGATGGACTCATTTTATTGCGTACCGTGTCTAATCCCAGTGCTTTTGGTGTGGCACAAGTGGATACTCAGGGAAGAGTCTTAAAGCTGGTGGAAAAACCGAAAGACCCGCCTTCAAATCTAGCACTAGTGGGGATTTACTTCTTTTCTGAGGCAATTCATGAGGCGATCGCCAGTATCCAACCGTCGCCACGAGGTGAACTAGAAATTACGGATGCAATTCAAGTCTTAATCGATCGCAAAACACAGGTAGAAGCGCGTCAGATCGAAGGATGGTGGTTAGATACCGGGAAAAAAGACGATCTTTTGGAAGCCAATCGCATTATTCTCGATACCCGCTTAGAATCAGAGGTTAAAGGAACTATCGATCCTCAAAGTCAAGTGATTGGTCGTGTGAAAATTGGCAAAGGGACAACAGTAATTAATAGCACTATTCGTGGCCCTGTTGCTATTGGGGAGAATTGTCATATCGAAAATACATTCATTGGCCCCTATAGTAGTATTGCTAATAGCACAACCTTAACAGAAGTCGATATTGAACACAGCGTGATTTTAGCAGAAGCAACCTTAGAAAATATCCCACAACGCATTGTGGATAGTGTGGTAGGTAGACGCGCTCGCTTAAACGTTGCTCCTCGTCGTCCAACAGCTCTACGGTTTATGATTGGAGATGATTGTCAGATTGAATTAGTTTGAGAGATCGATAAGGTTGGGCGATCTTTCTTCTGAGAAAAGGAGTTTCTGGCTCCTGCTATTTCCCAGAATGAGTTATATATGGTCTATCAACCTTTTATGCGCTATCCGTTCCAAGTGTTGAAAATTAACCGCTCTTTATATTCGGGAAATTCCTGAAGATACGGCTTCAGTATCTCTAGTGACAACCATTCTGGTAATGGCCCATGGACTTGGTTTGAAATCGATCGCCGAAGGGATCGAAACGGCTGAACAGCAGGTGTTATTAAAACACTTAGGTTGTGACTACAGTCAAAGCTATTACTTTAGCAAAGCGTTGAGAGCAGATGGATTTCAGGACTATGTCATACCAAATCCGGATAGTATAGGTAGAGGTAGAGAGAGAAGAGAGAAAGATGACAAGAACATTAGAATTAGAGGAGCATCTGTCAAGCTCAGAGTTAGAGAAAGAATACAAAAACAGCAAAGACCCAGTGGAATCGAGGAGATACCACCTGTTGTGGCTAGTG
>NZ_JAGHZH010000131.1:0-42167 GCF_017746885.1 Roseofilum sp. SBFL
AGTTGGAGTTGTGGTAAACAACAACTGTACTATAGAAGCGCCCCACCGGGTTTTGGCACGAGCACTCTAGCTTCCTACCGTTTCGCGATCGCCACCCATTCGCGTTCAACAGTCCTGTCCCGTTTTGGCGAAGGTATTGTTGAAGAAACCGGGTTTCTTAATCGCTGCCGAAGCTGCATAATTGAGAGCCTACGGTATAATTAATCCAAAAACCTGACACCTAACTGCCATGATGCCTCTAGAAGAAATTACGATTAAAGTTCCGGCCAATATTGCCCAACGCTACCGCAGTGCCAACGCTAAAACCAAGAGAGAAATAGAAAGCCAAATCCTCTTTTTTCTCCAACAGGAAACCCTTTCTCCACCAGCCGCAATCTCGAAATTGCGGCACACTATGAGAGAAATTGGTCAAAAAGCAGTCGCTCAAGGATTAACCTCGGAGATTTTAGACAATCTTCTCAGTGAGGAGGACTAATCTTTTGCGTTTTGTTTTTGATGTCAATATCATTATCAGTGCGACATTAATTCCTGAAAGTAATCCCGATTTAGCTATCCGCAAAGCCCAGGATTTAGGCTCAATTTTGATGTCCCCAAGCATTTGGTCTGAATTAGAGCAAGTGCTAAACCGACCTAAATTCGATCGCTATATCTCCTCTGAGGACAGAGTAAGATTCCTACAGGATTTTTATCCTACAGTCACTTTAGTCACTGAGCCAATCGAAGAGATTCAAGAATGCCGCGACCCGAAAGATAATAAATATTTAGAATTGGCAGTTAGCGGTAGCGCGGACACGATCATCACAGGCGATCGCGATTTACTGGTGTTGCATCCCTTCCGAGATAAGCCAATCCTCTCTGTCGCTAACTTTCTCAATGCCTACAAAAGTTGAGGACACATCGGATAAATCGGATAAATCGTAGGGGCAGGTTCACCCATATCTCCAATTCCCACCAACAACTTTTGTGAACCTGCCCCCCAACCCTTTGCGGGGGTGGGCGGGTTTAGAGAATTGATTCTTGGGTATCCTAAATTTGGGTAAAACCCGCCCCTACCAATCATTTTTAATTTTTAATTGTTCATTGACTTCTCCCCCATTTTCTGCTAACCTGTAAGGTATATTAGCAATAAGTATGTCCCTATAGGGTATAAGTCAGAATCCCTATTTTTTCAAAAGATCTTCCCGCCGAAGGCGGGAGAAGAGAAAAAAGAAAAGAAGGGTAGAGGGAAAAAGGAATAAAGAGTAAAGGGCTACGGAGTCATCGCCAAGGGACACACCACGCGAAAACCGGTGTCCCCGAGCCCAGAGTCCGCCGCACCCGAGACGCGATACCGAGAGCGACAACCATCAGAATTGAAGTTCCAAGAACCCCCACGAACCGGCCGGTTGCTCTCTTCACCACTAGATAGCCATATACTCCCATCGGTGGGAGCGCCATTATAATTTTCGTGCCAATGGTCAGCACACCATTCCCACAAGTTACCATGCATATCGTAGAGTCCAAACCCATTAGGCATAAACCTTCCTACCGGCGTGGTTTTTTGACGATACTCACCCTTGGGGGCATCAGCATAAGGATAATTCCCGTCATAATTGGCTAAGTCAGTCGTCAGGGTTTCGCCAAAATGAAACGGGGTACTTGTTCGAGCACGACAGCCATATTCCCATTGTGCCTCCGAGGGCAAACCATAGGATTTTCCCATATATCGGGACAGCCGGGCACAGAATTCTTCGCAAGAATACCATGAAACTCCTTCTACAGGCAAGTTATCTCCCTTAAAATAAGACGGATTAGACTCTAAGTCCCGCTTCACTTTCGCCAACGACGCTACCCTGCGCCATTGCGCCTGAGTAATCAAGAATTTTCCCATATAAAACGGCTGCACCGTCACCGAATGCTGCGGTCTTTCATCATCATATCCTTCTCCTGGTGGCGAACCCATGAGGAACCTTCCCCCCGGAATTGCCACCATATCTAACCGTATCCCTTCCCCCAAATTCTCCTGAAAATAGGGCGCTTGCTGATTTTCCCGGGCAATAATTTCTCCCCGACGGTTCACCGTCATCACTTCAAACCGAAATATCGGCAGTTGCGGTTCCTCTGGTTCGGGTACGGGTTCGGGTTCGGGCGGCGCTTCCACTATCGGTTGCAGTTCGGGACTCGGTTCCACCTCTGGCGATATTTCTGGTTCAAAACCCGTTTCCCCTCCCCACCCATCCATCACCGAACGAGCCAACAAACTCCCCACAACTCCCATCCCCACTAAACTCACGCCTTGAATGACGCGCCGTCGCGTGGGGTTATTCGGAGGAGGTGGCGGAGGTAGCGGAGGTGGTGGAGGTGGTAGCGTACTTCCTCGCAGTTCTTTCACCTCTCGTAAGGCTTCTGTCGCCGAACTGTAGCGGTGGCGAAAGTCATAATAGACCATCTTCTGCAACACCCGCCTCAGTCCCGTGCTGGCGTTGGGGGCAAGGTTTTGCAACATTATTTCTCCGGTATTGGAGTCTGGTTTTAAATCATGGGATGGTTTTCCCGTTAAAGCCTCTATCCCTGTTATTCCCACCGCATAGATATCGCTGGCAAATTTGGGGGTTCCTGCCGCTTGTTCGCTCGGCTGATATCCTGGCGTGCCAATACCCACGGTGAAACTTGTGTGTCCTCCTTGCTGGTTTAACTGGGAGAGGACTTGCTTAACTGGCCCAAAGTCAATTAATACAATCTGGTTATCGCTACTGCGCCGCATCAAGTTAGCCGGTTTAATATCCCGATGAATCACCCCATTTTGATGCACAAATTCCAAGGGAGTCAGAATTCCTTCAAGCAGTCTCAGTACCTGCTCCTCTGACCAACACTTGCCCGGTTGTATCTCCTGGGTCAAATCATAACCTTTAATATATTCCTGAACCAGATAAAATTCTCCGCTTTCCGTAAAATAAGCCAATAATCGCGGGATTTGTTCATGACTTCCCAATTGTTGCAGCGTCTGGGCTTCCGTCTCAAACAAGCGCTTTGCCAGTTTCAAGCTTTTGGGGTCGTTATACTTGGGCTGGAGTCGCTTAACGACACAGAACGGATGTCCGGGAAGGTGCAGGTCTTGCGCCTGGTACGTGATCCCAAACCCTCCTCGACCGAGTTGTTTCGCTATCTGGTAATGACTTGCAAGCGGTTGTGACATGGTTCAATTGACAATTAGCAATTTGAGTAGGTAGCTCCAGATCGAGTATAGCCTAGCCCGTGGGAAGAAACCCGGTTTCTGCCCAAGTTCAGGACACCAACAAAAAAGATACGCGAGAAACCCGGTTTCTAGGACATTATAAGGCGATCGCCACCAGAGCTAGGATTATTTTACAGATTCATCTGTTCTAAAAAATTCTGGTAAGTTATAATTTTTGTACCGACAAATTCTCCTAAAGTTAATAAATCGGCATCTCCTGTAATTAGGAAATCAGCTTGACTATCTTGAGCTAATCCTAACAAAAAATCATCTTTGGCATCCCGACAAACAGAAACCTCTGATACCATTTCTATAGATAGACCAATAATATCTAAAAACTCTAGCAGTTCTTGCACTTTCTCTACTGAAAAGTATTTTTGGAGTTTTGGTCTTTGCGTCACGCGATTAATTTCTTCTTGGATTTGCTCACACCACACCACTTCAATGCTCTGACTGACGATTAATTCTTTAAGATGCGCTAATTCCTTACCAATCAGGAAACTAATCCAAAGATTAGTATCGATAATTACTTTAACGGGCTAATTGTTGAGCATAAATTTCACTTCTAACAGATTCAACCTCTTGAGTAATTGTCTCTAGCGATAGTTCATCCGTTTTGAAAGACTCTAAAAGAGCGATTAATTTACTGTCTAACAATTCTCTAGCCAGTTCTTGACTTAGTTGTAGTTTTTCGGGTTCGGGGAGTTGTTTGACCAAGGTTAAAACTTGCTCAAAGCTGAGAGAGAGTTGATACTGAATTGGAGTCATGGTTATTGTAGTATTTCCAAATCACATCAATGTCCACAAAACCCATCTCTTGGAGCCACTCTAATTGACTCATAAGCCTGGACGGACGGTCTTCATCATAATGAAGCATAAATTTGTTTATAAAACTTGATTTTGTCACTATCATTAACCAGATGATGCAAGGCAAGTGAAGAGACAGCTACATCATAAACAGAATCAAATTCATACTCTTCAAAATTAGCCAGTTGATATCGTATATCTTCACCTTGACCCAGTTTAGTTTGCGCGATTTGCAACATTTTCTCGGCAATATCAACACAAGTAATCTGAGCGTGAGGATAAGCGTCTTTAATTCGTTTGGCGATCGTCCCGGTTCCACATCCAAGATCGATAACCCGAATCACCTGAGATGGACTAAAAGGAATTGCCGTCACGATCGCCTCAAGCATTTGTTCGTAGTAAGGAATGAGACGACGTATAATCCCATCAAATTCTTGAGCTTCGTTTTCAAAGTGTTGCTTGACGTGTTCCATTACTCGTTCTTCAATTTAGGTAAGAAATAGTAGCTAATATAATGTAACATCCTCTATGACGAGCGTCCGAATAGATGTTGAGAAACGATACTATATCAAAGTCACAGATATCGGTACAGGAAAAATCTTCGATATTCCCTGTTGAGTCTGACCCCCAAGATTGAGTACACTGCAAGTTATGCAAATCAATGATAATGACCAATCTGTACTCAACGACAACGTTGACTTGAGTAGTCCCCTGGATAACCTAGGGCCCATCGAAGGTACTCCAGAGAGCGCCCCCCCTCCCGATCCAGAGGAAATGTTGCCTTTGCTAGAATCCCCAGTCACCCAAGAGCGGATGTTGGCAGCGAGGGCATTTTGTGAAATCCAAGACCATCGAGCGATTCCCCATTTAATTCGTCTATTGGGCGATCGCTGTCCTTTGGTGCGCGTCAGTGCCGCCTATGCTTTGGGGCGGAATCCCTCCCCAGAGGCGATCGAACCCATGATTGACCAACTACAACGGGATTGGAATGGCTATGTCCGCAAGGGATTAGTCTGGTCTTTAGGCAATAATCGCGATCGCCGCAGTTTAACCCCTCTCATTGACTCCCTGCGTACTGATATCCCAGCCGTGCGTCTCTGGGCTGCTAGCGCTTTAGCCCAAATGGCCCAAGTCAGTTATGAAGCGATCATTAGCACAATTCCTCCCCTAATTCAAGGCCTGCGCCGAGACCCTATTCCCGCTATTCGCAGTAACTGCGCCTGGTCGTTAGGCCAATTAGCCCGCGAATTGCCCTCCAATGTGGTTTATGCTGGGGCGATCGACGGTCTGATTGAATCTTTTGTAGAAGATGAAGATCTAGGAGTGCGCGAAGATGCGAGATCGGCTCTGCTGAAAGTTGGAGACCCCAGAGCCTTACAACTGATTGAAGAGTTAGAACAAGAAGGATGGTTTTAATTGGGGTTGAGCAAACAGGAAACAGACTATATTCTAACTTCCCTGGCGGTTGTTATCGTTTAGGACTTAGGCCGATTGATGGCATTCAATAGCCAGAGACTGCCCACAATAGAGACAAAATGAGAGACTGTTGTATGAGTATTGCCGAGCAAGACAAATAAATCAATGGGTTCGATAAATCTTCCTAGATCCGCTGCTGTGGGAAGTATGCCCTGGGGTTGAAAGAGGGATTTACTCAGTAAAATACCCGTGATCGCTTCGGCAGCCAAGAGGGATAAGCTCATGCCCACAATATTACAGACCAAGCCAAATTTAATCATCTGGATGGTCGCAGCCTTAGTGGGACGCACGCTGCTATCGGGCGATCGCAATTGTCGTGCTAACCGAGTGTAGCGAAAGGCTTGCACAATGCTGAAATAGAGGACGAGGAGACCACAAATGGCAAAAAATGCCCCTCCTCCACGACCGGGATCTTGAATTCCCGCCCGGGTCTCTTGACCAATCAAGGCAAACAGAAAGATGATAGAGGCGATCGCCCCTAATACCACCTGAGTCCAAAAGCTAATCCAAGCGGTCAGACGCAAGTTCCCCGAAAATTTCTCTACAGCGGGAGGAAGGGCATAGAATTGGTCGTTCTCAGGCATAGTGATTCGCTACAGCTCCATCCCTTAATCTAGCAGGAAACTCGAAGCGGCGATCGCCTCTCGATTCAGAATTATTTGTAGCTTCAAGAATAATTATGTTATCCTGCATGGTTGATAGGGATTGAGCGTATATCTTAGTGCCTCCAGCTCTGGATTCTAAGGGAAGCGCCTGTATCTATTAATGTAAGGAGTCAAGTGACTCACCGTCCTGTCTTCATACAGGGCTTTAGACTTTAGCTCAAAGGATTTCACCTGCCAATCGGGGTAACCATCAACTACTAAACCCAAAACACTGGCATTTGGGGCAACATATTTAGGCTTTTAGGCTCAATCGGGTGTGCATCTCAAAATGACCCAATATTTCTTTTCAAGTTAACCTGAGCCAGTCTTTAACGTTTTGTAAGGGAATTTTCATAACCAGGGCTGCATTTACTCAAGTCCAGTTCATTGGCCTGATTTGAGTTCATTCATGCTTGTGCAGAGAAAAGCTATGACCTTTGATGAAATTTATCGTTTTTTTCAAGACCCACCACCGATTCACCTGAATACAGAATTAACAGTCTGTTATGTCTTGTCCATCTTGCTCAATAAAGACTCCTATGGAACTGAACTAATTCGAGTCCTAAAAAAACAGTATCCCCAATACCGCCTATCGGATACAGTCCTCTACAGCGCCCTCAAATTCTTGGAAGAGGAAGAGATGATCACTGGATATTGGAAGAAACTCGCTCGACGGGGACGGCCTCGCAGAATGTATCAGATCCAATATCGCGGACGCTCCCAAGCTCAAGAATTGGCGCTCTTGTGGCAAGACTATACCCGTAATGGGGCCCTGGAACTTGCTACTCCTGCCTTCAATCTTCGTCAAACTGTCTCCCAATCCTAGGCACTCCATGCCATTTAGAGAAGTTATAGCGCTTCTGATTGGTCTAGTGAAACGAAGCTAATTGAATCAATCGCTGAACAGACCAGATGTAGGGGCAAAAAATTTTTCGCCCCTATATATACTGACTACATATACCGACGTTGTAGATAAATCCTACTGTCTCAACCTTGTTAGAGGCGATCATATATCAATTATCAACGGCCAAGTGATGGGTGTTGAGGGTAGGATCGGGGAGGGGATAGCTGGGAGAATCTCCATTGTGCTGTACCTTATCTATCGGTGGATGAACCTGTTCTACTCCTCCATGAAGGCGCACCAACTGAGCTAAGGTTTTCTTCAGTTGGGTACGGGAAATAATTAAATCGACAAAGCCATGTTGCAGCAAATATTCCGAGGTTTGGAAATCATCTGGGAGCTTCTCCCGTAGGGTTTGCTCAATCACTCGTCGTCCAGCAAAACCAATGGTAGCTTTTGGTTCAGCCAGAATCAGATCGCCCAGCATGGCAAAACTGGCAATTACGCCGCCAGTGGTGGGATGGGTAAGGACAGGAATATATAATAAACCGGCTTCTTGATGGCGCTCTAAGGCTCCTGAAATTTTGGCCATTTGCATTAAACTGAGCATCCCTTCTTGCATTCTTGCGCCTCCAGAGGCACAAATGACGATCGCAGGGATTCGCTCTGAAGTCGCTTTTTCGAGCAGTCGGGTAATCTTTTCCCCTACGACTGATCCCATGCTGCCTCCCATAAAGCCAAAGTCCATGACAGCTAGAGCGACTCGCAAGCCATCCAACTGACCTAAACCACTTTGTACGGCATCATTGAGATCGGTTTTAGCTTGATATTCTTTGAGGCGATCGCTATACCGCTTACGGTCTTTAAACTTTAAGGGATCATCGGGTTGCAAATGGGCATCCAAAGGAGTCCAGGTATTACGATCGATCAATTGAACAATGCGTTCATTACTATCAACCCGAAAATGGTGTTCGCATTCTAAACACACCATTTGATTTCCCTGTAAATCTTTTGTATAGGTTAAAACTCCACACATGGGGCATTTAGTCCATAACCCATCAGCAATTTCCCGTTCTTGACGTTCTGGGCTGATGGGAGAGTTTTTTTGTCTGTTGGCAAACCAATCAAATAAGGACATGAAAAATAAAGAGATTATCTAAAGTAAAAGGGACATTATTCGTCCGATATCTCCTCGATTTCGCTTAGAAGTAACAAAGCACTCCAACGATGTTCAAGGGCAACTTGTACGGCAGTGGGAGATCCCATACCGAAATAGGAGACTACTCCACAATCAACTAGGCGAGTGGGAATTTCCTGGGCACTGAGTAACTGTTCCATCAGTTCTGCCTCCCAGCGAGTTGAGGTCGTGCGAATCGTAATCCAAGACACTCGATTATCCTATCAGGTTAGGCGAGAAAAAGAACTGTATATAAGCTGATATCATCCGATCGCCCCAGAAAATCGTCAGGGCCCCGCCGAGGGCAAGAAAAGGCCCAAAGGGCATTTTTTGACGGCGTTTGAGTTGGCCAGAGGCGATCGCCACCACCCCGACAACAGCACCGATCGAACAGGCAAGAAATCCTGATAATAACAGAAGTTTCCACCCCAACCAAGCCCCGATCGCCGCCGCAAGTTTAGCATCTCCCGCTCCCATGGCCGCTTGACCGAGCAGAAAAGACCCTAAAATAATAATGATTTCAAATAACCACAAACCTAAGATCGCGCCAAATATGCCATCAAGAAACGGAGCTGCCTCTCCTGCCCCTCGAAGCAGTTGATAGAGCAAACCCATCACTAGCCCAAACTGAGTGAGGCTATTGGGCAAAGTGAAGGTATCCCAGTCAATCATGGCTAATACCAACAACCAACTCAAGCAGAAGCAATATCCCACTGTTTCCCAAGAGAGGCCAAACTGGAGATATACTCCTAGAAACAGTAAACCGGCGATCGCTTCAATGGTGGGATAGCGCCAAGAAATGGGACTGTGGCAATAGCGACATTTTCCCCCCAACGCCAACCAACCAAATACCGGAATATTATCCGCCATACTCAAGCGATGGGAACAGAGGGGACAATGGGACGGAGGGAAGAGAATCGATAAACCGGCTGGAATGCGATAGATCGCCACATTTAAGAAACTACCGATCGCCAATCCTAATAATACGGCGATCGCCATACTGGGAATTTCAATCCACACCCGACTCCTCCATCAATACAATTTAGTTTCTAAGTGATTCAACGGAATAAATACCTCTGTCGGCAATAAAACTAACCCTTCTTTAAACACCAAAACCGCCCGATAGCTCACTTGATTCACCACTACTCCCAGGGGCCGTTTAAAGGTTGCTGTATGTTTAGCGGCTGCACCATCGGCCACAATCCGATAGACCCCATAGGTATCGCGCGCAATCCTTACTAAGGCTGGATCGAAGACATCCAGACCATTAGGGACATGAATCGGATAATCGGGATAACTTGGAGATTCTAAAAGGACTTGTACCACAGATTAACTTTCCTAACCTTACGGGCTATCTACACTGACCAATCTTGAATTCGCCATTGGCCATCTTCACGAATCAACTCATACTCAACTCGAATTTCATCATTATAGGAAGCCCCCCGATCTACCTCTCCATTACGGTAAAACTCTACTGACTCATTCACTGTTGCATCGACCGTTGCTCGATCTTCATCATCGAGATTTATCGTCACGTCGTTAATCGTCAGATCATGCTCATACTCACCATAGAAATTATCTTGCCGATCTTGCGTCGCCCGTTGTCTTTGAGTGGATAAAGCTGGATCGACCAAAATTGAGGACAACTCATCTACTTGATGATTAGAACCAAAGGCATTTGCCTTCGTACTCAACCAAGTTTCAATCACTACTTTTGCCCTTTCTTCGGTCAACGGCCCCGTATCGGCCGTCGGTTGGGCTGGTGGCTCAGGAATCTCTATGGGGGGTTGATTGAGCATCAATTGTAACTGTTCCCCTTCTAAGCCAGGAGTAGTATTGAATAGGGAACCCACCAAACCGACCACTTGGCCGATGAGCCAAATCAAAAGCCATAATCCCAATAATCCACCCGCCGCCAGTAGAGCCAACCGTCCCCAATGAATGGAAGACTTGCCCGTTTTAGAACTGCCTCGGCGACTGGGTACCCGCCTTTGACTGCTAGGGACTGGATGCTGGTTCGCTGGGCGATCGCCAGGGACAACTGGAGAACGGCTAGTTTTCGCGTTCGGCGGCTCGGAGCGCGTTAACATAGCGGTAGTTGCTGGTACTCTCCTGCCCTGATTCTCTCCCGGTTCTCTCACCGCAGCCGAAGAGATAGAAGCAATCTCTTCTGTTTTCTTCAGACTGACATTCCCTTGCCTCTCGCGCTTTGAAAGGGTTTCTGGTTTGGACTCCACCACACTCCATTGATTTTGCTCAGTGCGATCTAAAGGCAAAGCTTCTAAATAGGCTTGTACTTGGTCATCGGCAAAATACTCTTTCAACGTCTGCTCACAACCGGCCAGATCCTGAAAATGGGGAAATACCTCTTCCTGTAGCCAACGCTCACTATACAAACACAAGCCCGGTAACAAATCGGGAGCACCCTGAGAATTTTCTCGAATAAAGCCTAATTGTTCGTATTCCCGACTTAATTCAAGCGCTCTGGTCGCTTCTTCCGTTTGCCCCAAGAGCAAACAACACACCGCCTGCTCTAAATGTACATCCTGCCGAGACCCCAACCGCATCAGCATTCGTTTAGCTCGGTTAATCAGGGCAGGTTGTTTGTAGGCAAATCCACGTACCAATAGGGCATAAACCGCTAAATAGGTCGCCACAGCCGAAGGGCGCTGGGCTTCGGTTTCAAACAGGGTTTGTTGTTCTAGGGATGTTAGATAACTGCGTAATTGTTGGATAAAGCGCAGGAAATCATCAATACTGAGTCCGGACCGATCGTCGCCTGTTCCATCAAGTCCACCTCGTTCTTGTAGCATATCCCGCAACATTTGAATCCCGTGGCGATGGGCGATCGCATCATCGGAATTTTCGGATAATAATTCTAGAATGCGGTAGGGACGCAGTTTATATAAGTCAGCTTGTAATTCTCCACGCAGGCTCGGAAATACGCCTTCTTTCAACAGCAGTTTTTCGGCATTTTCTAAGGATAGGGCGGCTTGCTCATAGGTTCCCTGTTGCCATTGTTCTCGCCCCAATTCCAAACCAGAGAGTGCTAAAGTTAAAACCACATCAGCCCGAGATAATTGAGGAATGGTAGTGATCTGCGATCCTTCAGGATGCTCAGAAGAGAGATTTTCGAGATACTCTTTCCCCAGATTTAAAACCAATTCATATTCTCCCAATTCTAGGAGAATTAATAGGGCCCCCAAAACTTGAGAGTCTTCGACTTCCAGTGAGGGCAAGGTTTCTTTAATTTGTGTCTCTTCTTGTCCTTGTCCTGGGAGCTTGTGAAAGGTTTTTTGGTCGTAAGCTGTTTTTGCTTCCGGATTGGATAAAATATTGTAGGCGCGATCGAGCAGGGATTTTCGAGAGCCGATCGCCGTTTCCGAATATTCCCGCCGAGGCAATTGCATCGTGCGATCGCGGTGGGCCTGTTGCAACTGTTCGGCAGTTGCCTGTAGTGGGACACCTAAAATTCGGTAATAATCCAGCGGAATACGCACAGTCTACTCCCTCAGCAGCGATGCTTACAGTTTAGGGTCTGGAAAACCTGCCCCCCTTGTAACCCTTAGAATTATACTTCGGACAACGATTCTTGTCTTGCCCTCCTTTAGATTTTTTCATCAAGTTCCCATCTCCCTATCTCCCCATCTCCCCATTGACGTATACTAAGTCTTTGCACAACAATAACATCAGCTTGTAGTGGTAGTAAGGGACGCATTCATGGCTCAAGAGAGGATCGTACCAGAATTTGATTCATCTTCCGTGAAAATGAGTCAAGAGGAAGGACTCAGACTCTATGAAGATATGGTATTAGGGCGGATATTTGAAGATAAGTGTGCAGAAATGTATTACCGGGGCAAAATGTTCGGTTTTGTCCATCTTTACAATGGTCAAGAGGCAGTGGCTTCTGGCGTAATTAAATCCATGCGCCAAGATGAGGATTTTGTCTGTAGTACCTATCGAGATCACGTTCACGCTCTAAGTGCTGGAGTTCCGGCGCGGGAGGTGATGGCTGAGTTGTTTGGGAAAGCGACTGGATGCTCTAAAGGTCGGGGTGGCTCGATGCATATGTTTTCTGCCGAACATAAGCTCTTGGGGGGTTATGCATTTGTGGCTGAAGGCATTCCTGTGGCGACAGGTGCAGCATTTCAGAGTAAGTATCGTCGGGAAACCATGGGAGATGAAAGTGCCGATCAAGTAACGGCTTGCTTTTTTGGAGATGGTGCTTGTAATAATGGCCAGTTTTTTGAATGCTTGAATATGGCGGCTTTGTGGAAGTTGCCAGTTCTGTATGTGGTCGAAAATAATAAGTGGGCAATTGGTATGGCTCACGATCGAGCCACTTCAGTACCAGAAATCTACAAAAAGGCCCATGCCTTTGGAATGCATGGGGTTGAAGTTGATGGCATGGATGTTTTAGCGGTTCGCGAAGTGGCTAAAGAGGCGATCGCCCGCGCCAGAGCTGGAGAAGGACCAACCGTAATTGAAGCCTTAACCTATCGTTTTCGGGGTCATTCCTTAGCCGATCCCGATGAACTGCGCTCTAAAGATGAGAAAGAGTTTTGGTTCCCCAGAGATCCGATCAAACGGTTTGCTGGCTATTTAACCCGTAAAGAATTAGCGACTGAGGCACAGTTAAAAGACATCGATCGCAAAATTCAAGCCCTGGTGGATGATGCTGTTAAATTTGCCCTCGAAAGCCCTGAACCCGATCCAAGCGAACTCTACAAATATGTGTTTGTAGATGATTAATAGATGGCTTGCAGAAGTTAGGTAATCAGCAATGGTTCTAAATAATCCAGGATTATTGTATTGCTATTGATTTTCTTACTACTTATGCAAGACATCTAACGATCGTTAATGAAGTAGGGGCAAACCATTGTTCGCCCCTACTCTTGGCGCTTCATGCAATCAGTCACCGACTGATTACTTGAAATTACCCATTACCAGTGCCAAGCCCTACTCACGAATCGGCCCGTTATAGTCTACTCTCACCCAAGAACCATCTTTCGCAACTGTGACCACACTTTCGACTGTGGGAACAGAGAAACCCGGTTCTCCCCCATAGAATTTAAACATCCAACTACCATCCTCGTTATCCACAAATGGAGAGGAGGTGGCATCTCCATGCATGGAGCTTTCTGCACGATATTTGCTCAATCCTCCATTGGCTTGTTCTGCTGCTTGACGAGCCAAATTTTTAGCCCGACTTAAGCTGAAAATATCTTCAACTTCGACTCTAACTTCTGGATCGATGGGTAAAAGAGTTGGTGTTTGGGCAAAAGCACCCAGAGGAATTAAGGTTAAACCAGTAAGCGCTAACACACTAATCAACGTATTAGACATTTTTACATGACCTCATATTGACAATCAATCTATCCTAACTTTACATTCTAAAGACCATTAAGTGGGGTTTTAAGTTCCCAACTTAGGGAATAGTTTAGAATGAATTAATCCATATAAAGTGAAGATTAAATGAGCGTGCCTCCGGAACTGGAAATAGAAAAAACCAGCTCTCCTTTATTGCCTAATCCGAAGCACTACATTTACTTCTCAATTCTTTTTTTAAAGTATAAACCAAACAATATCCTTCCGCAAATTCCAGGGAATAGTTACTTACAAGTTCCCAACCGCTTTTACCATATATATTTAAGATTTTGACGACCATCTTGGGTTTACACAGGAGACCTTTTTGGCGACGAAAATGAGTGATTTGACCCTGGGGATAGAGCGATCGCACAGCGGTGATTTTCCCAGTGCGATCGCACATGACCAGTAGTTCTAAATAGCGCCAAATACTCATCAATCTTTCGGGAACTCCATCTCTCACCCTCCGTTAAAAAGTTCACCCTTTTTCCTGGCGATCCGGAACTTCCCCGATCTGAGCAATTGTTGATTGACCGCTATACCGTTACCATAGTTTAGAGTAACCCCATCGTTGCTTTATCTGCGCTATGGTTAAGCTCCGTTCCACCTTATCTCTGCTTCTCGGATACGCCCTTACTCTGACGATCGTTTCAGGGGACTCTCAACCCGCACAGGGACAACATCAATATCAAAATCCGGATGTTCCTTTTCCTTCGATTGTGCCATTGGACACTGAGCTATTGGAAGGAATTGAGGAAGGAAAACCTGTCTCTATCAGTGAAGGTGCAATTGTTACAGAAAATACGATTAAAGAGGGTCGCTTGACCCTACCAAGTTTATGGTGGGCTAGCAAGCAATATGGGAAGAATTTGCTGGTCACCTGGTTTGCCTATCCTAGTGGCGATCAAAACACCCCTGGACGAGTCGATGTAGTGGTCAATCGTCAAGCTTGGCGCGAGACTTGTTATTTGAACCGCTATGAGTTCGTGACCAAAATGGGAGCGATCGCCCGCGACTATGGCTATAATACTCGTCTGTTTAACCGTCAAGGGGAAGGTTTAGCCAGTTATACTTGTAATTTTGCCACTCCTAACTTCTGCAATGTTCAAGGCCTGATTGTTAATCAAGGAGTTAACCAAGATTGTGTAGTGAGTCAGTAGAACGTTCGCTAAACTAATATGATAGACTAGGGAAATCTTATATTTTCACTTCCTCTTGCCCTAATAGCATTTCTCTATCAAGAGGTAAAAAATAAGAAACTTAAGACCCTTGGATTCCCCAAAAGACGATCGCTCATTCAAAAATACTTTTATGAAAAACTGGTTAGAACATAGCGTACAAGTCGAAGTCGAAGCACCGATTGAGTTCGTTTGGGAATTATGGTCAGATCTCGAACAAATGCCCCAATGGATGAAATGGATTGAATCGGTTCACGTATTAGAAGAAAATCCCAAATTGTCTCGATGGAAATTGGCTTCAGGGAACTTTGAATTTAGTTGGCTCTCACGCATCTTAAAACAAAGTCCCAATCAAATTATTCAATGGGAATCAGTTGATGGCTTGCCGAACCGGGGGGCAATTCGCTTTTACGATCGCCATGAAACCAGTATCGTTAAATTAACCGTCGCCTATGCCATTCCTGGAATTGTCGGCAGACTGATGGATAAATTGCTTGGCCCCACAGTAGAATCAACCATTCAAGCAGACTTAGACCGCTTTCGAGCCTACGCACTCCAGAAAATGAGCGAGCGATCGCTAATGGGTAATGCAATCAAGTAAACAGATACTCCTCATCCACCTATGCACCTCGAATACCATCCTCGAAATTCCTTACCCTCGGCGGAGGATTTACCTGACTCAGATGAGACTCCTGTGGATAACGAACTGCAAGATTTAATTCCCACCCTACTTAAAGCCATGTTGGCTTCTATTTGGTCAGAGCGTATGGATTGTTTTTTTGGAGTGGATATGGGACTATACACTGAACCTAACCAACAAGCCATTGTCCCTGATGGTTTTTTAAGTATTGGTGTTCCCAGAATTATTGATGAGGGTTTACGCTTATCTTATGTTCTTTGGGAAGAGAGAAAAGTGCCGACTTTAGTGTTAGAAGTTGTATCAAAAACCCAAAGGGGAGAATATGCTCAGAAAAAGCAAAAGTATGCTCAACTCGGAGTTCTCTACTATGTCATTTATAATCCCCTGCGGAAAAAGGAACAGAGATTAGAAGTGCATCAACTGAAGGGTGGGCAATATCAATTACTATCTGGGGGAACGGTATGGTTATCAGAATTGAATTTAGGTATCGGTAGCGATCGCGGAACGTATAAAGGAATCGAGAGAGAATGGCTCTATTGGTATGATGAAAACGGCGATCGCTATCCGACTCCAGAGGAAAGAGCTGAGTGCCAACAAGACAGGGCAGAGAGTGCTGAAACTAGAGCGCGATCGCCAAAAACAGCGAGCCGATCGCGCCGAATCAGATTTACAACAGCTACGCGAGAAATTACGACAATTAAATATCGATCTGGATGATCTATCGTAATTTATTCGGGGCTAGGTAAGTTTGATCTAATTAGAGTCAAATTGCCTAGCAAACGCTCTGCTGGATTTCTGCTAAATTAGCTACAAATTTTCAGACTGACTCTTGGGTTAAGGAAATGCTAAGAAATATTTCAGAAACCTTGGGGCAGATCTGATCATTTTATTAAGAAAAAGGCGATCGCTCTTTTTTGCCGTCAAAATCAATCCTACACTTAAAGGTAACGGCTTCCAATTTCAGGAGATCGAGGTTTCAGAAGAAATAGGGATTTAAACCCAATCACCCATCAGCAGTCCGTTTTTGGCACTGCATCGGCAATGAACCCATCAAGTTCATTCCCTATTTTCTGCACCCAATTCCCTCCTTCAAAGGACATTGAGGATTGAAAAGCAACTATATCAAGACCATGAACAGAACCACATCACCCCAAAAACAGGGTCTATACGATCCCCAATTTGAACATGATGCCTGCGGAGTTGGCTTTATTGTACACATGAAGGGGGAGAAATCTCACTCAATTGTTGAGCAAGCTCTCACTATCCTGGTTAACCTTGAACATCGTGGTGCAGTCGGTGCAGAACCCAACACTGGAGATGGAGCGGGTATCCTACTGCAAATGCCCCATAAATTTATGGCAAAAGTTGCCCAAGAGCAAGGCATAAACTTACCGGAGGCAGGGCAATATGCGGTAGGCATGATTTTTTCATCTCCTGATCGCGAAGCCAGAAGCAAAGGACGAGAAATTTTTGAGCAGATTGTCGCTGAAGAAGGGCAAAAAGTCATCGGCTGGCGGGATGTGCCCACCGATAACAGCAGTTTAGGGGCAACCGCTCAAGCGAGCGAACCCTTCATGCAGCAAGTGTTTATTGCCCGAAATCCAGATATAGTTGAAGATCTCGCCTTCGAGCGCAAACTCTACGTGATCCGCAAGCGCTCCCATACAGCTATTCGGACTCCAGGAATCGATCGCTATTGGTATCCCAGCAGTATTTCTTGCCGTACCTTAGTGTACAAAGGCATGTTAATGCCCCCCCAGGTAAAAGCCTACTTCCGGGACTTAAGCGATCCAGACTTAGAAAGCGCCCTCGGCTTAGTCCATTCCCGGTTCAGCACCAACACCTTCCCCAGTTGGGAGCGATCGCACCCCTATCGCTACGTCGCCCATAACGGCGAAATCAACACCCTGCGCGGTAACATTAACTGGATGCACGCTCGCCAATCCCTATTTGGCTCATCCTCCCAAGAATTTGGCTCCGATCTAGACCGCATTCAACCGATTATCAACATCGACGGTAGTGACTCCGGGATCTTCGACAATACCCTAGAACTGATGACCTTGGCTGGGCGAAGCCTTCCCCATGCGGTAATGATGATGATCCCCGAACCCTGGGCGGCTCATGAGTCCATGAGTGATGAGCGCAAAGCCTTCTACGAATATCACGCTTCCTTAATGGAACCCTGGGATGGTCCTGCATCCATCGCCTTTACTGATGGCACCATGATGGGAGCGGTCTTAGACCGGAATGGTCTGCGTCCTTCTCGCTACTACGTCACCAAAGACGACCTAGTCATCATGGCCTCAGAAGCTGGCGTTCTACCGGTTGAACCAGAGAACGTAGCCAAAAAAGGTCGCTTAGAACCCGGTCGTATGTTCCTCGTGAATATGGACGAAGGACGCATTGTGGCGGATGAAGAAATTAAACATCAAATCGCCAGCGAGCATCCTTATCGAGAATGGCTGGATCGATACCAAGTCAAACTCTCCGATCTGCCAGAAGGGTCTGTAGGGACGGGTTCACTAGGCTCTCCCCTGGAAAACCCAAAGATGGGTGAACCCGCCCCTACACCCTTAGTTCAGAGACAACGGGCGTTTGGCTATACTTTTGAAGAATTACGGATGCTAATCGCCCCCATGGCCCAAAATGGGGTAGAAGCAGTGGGAGCGATGGGAACTGATACCCCCCTGGCGGTACTCTCCAACCGGCCAAAATTGCTCTATGAGTATTTCAAGCAACTGTTTGCCCAAGTTACGAATCCCCCCATTGACTCGATTCGGGAAGCGATTATTACCTCGCCAATCACGACCATTGGTTCAGAACGTAACCTACTCAAGCCTGAACCGGAAAGCTGTCACCTGATCCAGTTGCCAACCCCGATTTTGAGTAATGCGCAGTTGGCGAAACTGAAGCAGCTCAGTGAAGGTAAAACCGGGGGTTTTCGTTCCCTAACGCTGCCAATTCTCTTTGACCCCAAAACTGGGGTAGAAGGACTAGAGGGCACATTAGAAGGTATATTTGCCAAGGTAGATGGGGCGATCGCCGAGGGGATTAACCTAATTATCCTCTCTGACCGAGATCTCGATGGCGATCGCGCCCCCATTCCGGCTCTGTTGGCTGTTTCGGGACTTCATCACCATCTGATCCGCGCCGGAACCCGTACCCGTGTGGGCATTATCCTGGAATCTGGAGAACCCCGCGAAGTCCATCACTTTGCCGTTCTGATTGGCTATGGGTGTGGGGCGATTAATCCCTATTTGGCCTTTGAAACCATCGGCTCGATGATCGAGCAGAACAATATACCACCGATGGATTATGAAAAAGCCTGCAAGAACTACATTAAGGCGGTCACAAAAGGGGTCATTAAGATTGGTTCCAAAATTGGGATTTCTACGATTCAGAGCTATCGTGGAGCGCAGATTTTTGAGAGTATTGGCTTAAGTTCTGAGGTGATTAACAAGTATTTCACTTGGACAGCGTCGCGCTTGGAAGGGATTGGCGTGGAGGCGATCGCTCAGGAGGCGATCGCCCGTCACCATCAAGGGTTCTTCAGCGAAATCCCCACTTTAGACGCGGGGGGCGAATATCAATGGCGCAAAGATGGAGAAGCTCACCTTTTGTCTCCGGAAACGATTCATCTGTTGCAGCGGGCAACTCGAGAAGGGGACTACGAGCTGTACAAACAATACAGCGCCAAAATGAATCAACAGGGGAAAGAGTTCTTCCGGTTGCGGGATCTGCTGGAGTTCAAGTCCCGCGATCCAATTCCCCTAGAAGAGGTCGAATCGGTTGAAGCTATTATGAAACGCTTTAAAACCGGAGCGATGAGCTATGGATCGATTTCCAAGGAAACCCATGAGAGTTTGGCGATCGCCATGAACCGGATTGGAGGTAAATCCAATACCGGGGAAGGCGGTGAAGATCCGGAGCGCTATACCTGGACAAACGAGCGCGGAGACTCGAAAAATAGCGCCATTAAACAGGTGGCTTCCGGGCGCTTTGGGGTGACAAGTTTGTACCTCAGCCAAGCCAAGGAAATCCAAATCAAAATGGCTCAGGGGGCAAAACCTGGAGAAGGGGGACAATTGCCTGGACGGAAGGTATATCCTTGGATTGCCAAAGTGCGCCATTCAACCCCTGGCGTAGGTTTGATTTCTCCTCCTCCCCACCACGATATTTACTCCATTGAAGACTTAGCCGAGTTAATTCACGACTTGAAAAATGCGAATCGCCAAGCGCGGATTAACGTCAAACTGGTTTCAGAAGTGGGCGTAGGGACGATCGCCGCTGGAGTTGCCAAAGCTCACGCCGATGTGGTTCTCATCTCTGGGTTTGACGGGGGAACAGGAGCAAGTCCGCAGACCTCGATTAAACATGCAGGTCTACCTTGGGAATTGGGTGTCGCAGAAACTCACCAAACTTTGGTGCTGAATAATCTGCGATCGCGCATCGTTGTGGAAACCGACGGACAAATGAAAACCGGTCGCGATTTGGCGATCGCCGCCCTCCTCGGTGCGGAAGAATATGGCTTCTCCACAATGCCCCTCGTTAGCCTGGGCTGTATCATGATGCGGGTCTGTCATAAAAACACCTGTCCCGTCGGTATTGCCACTCAAAACCCCGAACTGCGCAGCAAGTTTAATGGCGACCCCCAATACACCGTTAACTTCATGACCTTTATCGCCCAGGAATTGAGGGAAATCATGGCAGAGCTAGGTTTCCGCACCGTCAACGAAATGATCGGGCGCACGGATGTTCTAGAGCCAAGGAAAGCGGTCGAGCATTGGAAAGCCAAAGGTATTGACCTCTCCAAAGTTCTCTATCAACCCGAAGTCGGCGAAGACGTGGGGCGCTATTGCCAGATTCCCCAAGACCATGGATTAGAGAAATCCCTCGATATGACGGTACTGCTCGATCTGTGCAAAGAGGCGATCGAAAATGGCACCCCCATTCGCAAAACCCTACCGATCCAAAATACCAACCGCGTCGTCGGTACAATCCTAGGCAACGAAATCATTAAACGCCATTGGGACGGACTCCCCGAAGACACCATTCATCTCCACTTCCAAGGCAGCGCCGGTCAAAGTTTTGGGGCATTTGTACCCAAAGGAGTCACCCTAGAATTAGAAGGGGATGCCAATGACTACTTTGGCAAAGGCTTAAGCGGCGGTAAGGTGATTCTTTATCCCCATAAATCCTCCACCTTTGTCCCGGCTGATAATATTGTCGTTGGAAATGTGGCCTTCTACGGTGCAACCAGCGGCGAAGCCTATATTCGCGGCATGGCGGGCGAGCGGTTCTGCGTCCGCAACTCTGGCGTGCAAGCCGTCGTTGAAGCTGTAGGAGACCATGCCTGTGAATACATGACTGGCGGTAAAGTTGTCATTCTGGGCAAAACCGGACGCAACTTTGCTGCTGGAATGAGTGGCGGTGTTGCTTATGTTTTAGATGAAGCTGGTGACTTCTCCAGCCGTTGTAACCGGGAAATGGTGGATCTCGAGAACCTAGAAGATCCAGAAGAGATCCGCGAGATTCATGAAATGATTACCAAACATGGCCAATATACGGAAAGCAAACGGGCTGAGTTGGTGCTGGCATCTTGGGAGTCCATGAGCCGGAAGTTTGTGAAGGTGATGCCTCGCGACTACAAGCGGGTTCTCCAGCATATTCAGAATGCTTTAGCCAATGGCTTAAGCGGTGATGATGCCCTGTCAGCCGCATTTGAAGAGAATGCCCGCGACATTGCTCGCATCGGCGGAAGTTAGGGAGATGGGGAGATAGGGGGATAGGGAGATGTCCAAATTACTCCCCACTCCCCCACTCCTATTGAAGCGTTTTTTGTATTTAGAGTAGAGAGAGGGATTATGGGAAAAGCAACGGGTTTTATGGAGTACCTCCGTGAGGTAGCGCAAGAGGTATCGCCCCAGAAACGTATAGAAAATTGGGATGAATTTCATCTGCATATGGAGGACGATCGCCTGCAAACCCAAGGCGCTCGCTGTATGGATTGTGGTACGCCCTTTTGTCATACGGGATTAGAAATTAGCCGCATGGCAAGCGGTTGTCCGATTAATAACTTGATTCCAGAATGGAACGATCTGGTCTATCGGGGATTATGGCAAGAAGCCCTCGATCGCCTGCACAAGACGAATAATTTCCCGGAATTCACCGGCCGGGTTTGCCCCGCACCTTGTGAAGGGGCATGTGTTTTGGGCATTACCAACCCTCCAGTAACGATTAAGAATATTGAATATTCCATCGCTGAAAAAGGCTGGGATGAAGGCTGGATCGCTCCCACTCTGCCCCCACAACGAACGGGGAAAAAAGTGGCTGTTGTCGGTTCCGGACCGGCTGGTTTAGCCGCAGCATCCCAACTCAACCATGCTGGTCATTGGGTAACGGTCTACGAACGGGAAGATCGGCCAGGGGGATTGTTAATGTATGGTATCCCCAATATGAAGTTGGATAAAAAAGAGGTAGTGTTGCGCCGCTTGGATGTGTTGCAAGCGGAAGGGGTGACATTTGTTTGCAATACGGAAATTGGTAAGGATCTGCCGGTAGAAAACCTGCTCAATGACTTTGATGCGGTGGTGTTGTGTACGGGAGCGACGAAACCGCGCAATTTAGAAATTGAAGGGCGGGATCTCAAGGGCATTCATTTTGCCATGGAGTTTTTAACTGGCAATACCCGCACGGTACTCGACGGAAATCCCACAGAGGATTATATTTCTGCAGCCGGTAAGGATGTGATTATTATCGGTGGGGGCGATACCGGGACAGACTGTGTGGGGACTTCGATGCGCCATGGCTGCAAGAGTGTCACCCAGTTAGAAATTATGCCCAAACCGCCAGAGAGCCGAGCTGCCAATAATCCCTGGCCGGAGTGGCCGAAAATTTACCGCATGGACTACGGTCAAGAAGAGGCAGCAGCGGTGTTTGGAGACGATCCGCGCGTTTATACCACCACGGCGACCCGATTTGAGGGGGATGAGCAAGGCCAGGTGAAGACCGTGCATACGGTGCAGGTGGAATGGACGAAAAATGAGCAAGGGCGCTTTATTCCCCAACCCATCGAAGGCACAGAGAAGGTTGTACCCGCACAACTGGTGCTGTTAGCCATGGGATTTTTGGGGCCGGAACAACCCCTATTAGATGCTCTCGGTTTGGAACGGGACGGCCGCAGCAATGTGAAAGCCGATCATGGTGATTTTGTCACCAGTATCCCCGGTGTTTTTGCTGCGGGTGATTGTCGTCGCGGTCAAAGTTTGGTGGTTTGGGCGATCAATGAAGGTCGCGGTGCGGCGCGGGAGTGCGATCGCTACCTAATGGGAGCGACTAATTTACCTTAAGTTCTGTTCTCCACAAGCCAATTTCTGTAGGAGTCAACATCCGTTGACTCCTACAGAAATTCACCCCTACTTCTGTCACTTTCCGAGAGTTAAGATAGAATAATCTCAGTCAGTTTTCCCAAGTTCTTATTTATAGAGGGGATTTAATAAATTGATAAACACTGTCAATCAATTTCCATCGTTTTATCCTTCCTTCTGGGAATTAGCACGGGAGGTGAGAGAACAGGCAGAAATTAATATAAAAAGCAACGATATATAACGATATATTCTGTTAAGTGTTGATGCTTTAGTAGACAGAGTTTTGTCCTGTCTGGTTGATGTTAGTAGATAAATAGGGATTTTAACGGATCGTCAAACTCGTCGAATCTGGAACTATACTCAATAGATTGCGACCCCCCTAAAGGTATGATATTCTCCAAGAGAAAAATCTTATCATCAGAATCACTTAATGATGAAGAAGCATATTTTTATCTTCAAGAAGGTAGCAACGATATTTGTTGTGCTGATTACTATCTTGTCCATGGCAATAGTTCCACCGGCTCAGGCTTGTAGCCGGTTAGTCTACCAAGGTAGTTCAAACGGACCAATTACTGCACGTAGTATGGATTGGTTTCAAGACCCTGATGCTAAACTCTGGTTCTTTCCAAAAGGCATGAAGCGTGATGGTGGAGCGGGTACAAACTCCATCACATGGACTTCAAAATATGCCAGCATCATTACCTCAAGCTATGACATTGCCACCGTTGACGGTATTAACGAGAAGGGTTTGGTTGCCAATCTCCTCTTTTTGGAAGCGACGGACTACGGTGATATTGAACCTACTGAGAAAACCTTATCTCTTGGAGGTTGGGGTCAATATGTCCTTGATAATTATGCAACTGTTGAAGAAGCAGTCCAAGGACTAGAAAGCAAACCCTTCCAACTAGCCACAGCTACTTTTGATCAGCTTGTGTCGGCGGGGCTTATCTCCCCCTTACCACTGCCGCTTCAAGCAGCTCTAGGAGGACTGGAGTTTGCACTTCACCTGTCGCTCTCAGATCCAAGTGGGGATTCAGCAATCTTTGAATACATTGATGGCGAACTAACAATCCATCATGATAAGGAATACAATGTGCTGACCAATGACCCGATCTTCGACCAACAGCTTGCCCTAAGTACCTATTGGGATCAGGTGGGAGCTGGATCATTTCTGCCAGGCACTAACAATCCCTCAGACCGGTTCGTTCGGGCTAGCTATTACTTGCATAAAATGAATGAGCAGTTGATAACTAAAGTGAAGAAAGATCGGCGCAATGAGTTAGCCGCAGCGCTTGGCATCATTCGCAACGTCTCCGATCCACTTGGCTTGGCTAGTTTCAGCCTTGGTACTACCCAATGGCGAACTGTTGCGGATCAAAATAACATCAACCCCGCCTACTTTTTTGAATACACTAAGAGTCCGAATCTTTTCTGGGTGGTGATGAATAACCTAAACCTTGAAGAGGGTGCAGAGGTGATGTCCCTTGAAGATCTTACTGCTCTGAGCTTAGTAGGTGAGGTGTCCCAACAATTCCAGAAAACAGACCCCTTTTCCTGGGATATCTCCTCCACCTTGTAGGAGAAGCAGAAGAAAATGTCTATTTTATTAGTCAGACAGTCCTTTATCGGCTTTGGTCAATGACTAATAACTTTTGTGAGACACCATTAGGGAGTAAAAATTAATACTCAATATCGAAAATAGTTGTGGAATTAATTGCTCTAAATACTTCCTAAATTTAGACGGACAGGACTTACACAAAATCATCCTACTCAGTGGGGGCAATATCTATTCGCCCCTGCTGCCAAAATTGGTATATTAGATCTCTTGCATAAGTGGATAGAAAATCAATAGCAATAAAGTAATCCTGTATTCTTATCCTTATTCTCTATCCTCTGACTTCTGCAAGAAGTCTATTCAAAGTAGATTCTAACTCCAGAGGAGAGATTTATGATTGATAACAGAAAACTCTGTGGAGCTGAACAAGTGATGGAAATACTAAATCGCTTGACTAGCTCATCCAATATAGTGGTTATCGGGCGAATTTTAGGTCCCCTAAGTGCAGAAATTGTTGAAAAGGCACTCGCTCTTGTCCAAACTCATCACTCTCGGCTTAATTCTCGGATCGTTGGTGACATCGATAATCTCCGTTTTGAAACGGGGGCTAAAAATATTCCTTTGCGAGTTGTCGATCAGCAGCACGAGGAACAATGGCAAGAAACTGTTCTTGAAGAACTCAACACCAAAATTGAGAGTAGTGAAGTTCTCTTGCGAGCTGTACTTGTGCAAGGGCATAAGCAAAGCGAAAACACGACCAGCCATCTGATTATTACAATAAACCATGCTATCTCTGATGGCTTATCGAGTATCGAGTTATATTCAGAAATCTTGACCTACTGCTCGAAAATTGCTTCTGATGAACCTGTCGAGCCAGCGCCCAGCTTACCATCACTTCCCTCTATAGATGAGTTATTTCCCCCATCAGCAAAAGGTGTCAGAGGTAATATCAACAGTGTGTTGTTTCTGTTGCGACTTCTGTTCAAAAGGATTTGGCACCGACCAAAAGGCTTAAGTTTTGAAAAGGCTGTACCTGTTGAGTTACGCCGTACTGGCAATGTTTATAGACAGTTAGATGCTGAGGTTACCGAGGAGCTGATTCTACGTTGTCGCCAAGAAAAGACAACAGTAAATGCTGCTTTGTCTGCGGCGTTGATATTCGCTGCAGCAAGAAAGATCGGAGCAGGGCAGAAAAAGTCTATGTCCTGTTTGTCTTCTGCCGATCTACGCAGACATTTGAAGCCTGCGATCGGCAATGAAAAACTAGGTCAACTAGGTAGCGCCATAACGTCATTTCACACTTTCAGTGCAAATACCTCCTTCTGGGAATTAGCACGGGAAGTGAGAGAGCAGCAGGAATCTGCCTTAAAGCGTAATGAGAGCTTTTATCAAGCATTGATGTTTAGGACGATAGTTGATTCAGCGCTCACCAGCCTAGATATCCCCCCTTATACAGCAGTTAATATTACCAATGTTGGTCGAGTCAATATTCCCAAAGTTTATGGTCAATTTGAACTCTCAGAAATTAGCTTTTCTGTAGCACAGGCCACATTTGGAGGGATTTTTATCGGTGCTGTTACAACTTTTGAGGGCAAAATGTTTTTGCATTTCCCCTTTTCTGAGCCTATAACTAGCCAGGAGACAATAGAGACTTTAGCAGATAGTGTTCTGTCCTGTCTAGTTGATGTTAGCAATCGAAAAATATAGCATAGCCGATTCGATTAACAGTGAGATATAGTGGAGGTGCGAACGTGAGTTTGCGCTTCCATTATGCCATTTGTTCTTGTCTTATTCTTATTTGGATCGACTATAAACCGCTTCTGTCACTCTTGGCAATTCTGAGGAATTGCCAAGAGTGACAGCCTGCGATCACTAAGGCAAGAATCAGGGTTTCACTCCCCTTTTTAGGAAAGTGACAGAAAAGGGATAAGTCATTGCGAATGGAGTGGAGCGGAGCTAAGTAATCTCAGCTATCTTCCTAAGCTTAGTGACTGTTTGCCTTCCGTTTCAATGACTGACTACTATTTCAACAGACTTGATATCACACAATGAGGCTAGGTGACACGTTTAAGAGTGGCGCGAATACCACTTTCCCTTGTTAATACAAACGTATTTTCCGAAATCTCAACCGTCTGTTTTATGTCTGCACCAATTACATCTGGAATTATATGAACTTCAAGATGGTGAATAACTTGATTATCTATAATTTCATATTTACCAATATAGGCAGCATAATTTTGCCCTGCCTGAAAATATCGAAAAAACGCTTTGATATACTTAAATACACCTGTCGTCCAGTTGATTTTGGCACCATACCCCAGATTAAAGATTTCTGCTACAGGTAATCCAAGTTTCAAGCGATCGCTCTTTGCAAGTGAGGCTGCCATATACCCCTCCTGAGTATACATGAGGTAGCCTATGGGATTTTTTCCATAGGGATAACTGATTTTCTGTTCCTTGTCTACAAGTTTTACCTCAACAAATTTCCACGTTCCGATAAGAGCATCTTTTAAGACCATACTATCTGTCATAATTTTTGTTCCTTAATTACTTTTTTTAGAGGACTCATATCATGTCCCTCTATCTAATCTAATAGTTACTTATATCATATCATAAGATGAGTTGATGAAGCCACTTTTGTTCAAATATGAAAGCATTGTTTCTATGTATGCCTTGTCTATACTGCTAAAAGTAATTTCACTGCCGAGCAACCCATTCTGAGTATCGCGATCGTCAATAGTAACGCCTGAAAGTATACCCGCCTCTTTTTCTGTTAATTTTTCCACTCCAGACTGCACACCAAAAAAGTAAGGATAGAGCGGATTATCAGGATGATTTGATAAAGCCATCTCCCAATCAGTTGATGAAACTTTTTTCACGGAGGGAACCAAAGAGCAAATTAAATCAAATATATGATTCCAAGATGTGGATTTAGGATTGACTATATTAAATGTTTTGCCCAAGGAGGTCTCTTGCTGAGACAAGTAAACAATTGCTTGACTTGTTTCATTTATAGGAACCCAGTTCTCTCCTAACTTACTTCCTAAAATGGGCACCATTCCTAATTCAATACAACCCATAACATAGCGACAAATTCTATCATCAATCCTGCTAGCACCAGTATTAGCATCTGATGTTATTGTTGCTAACCGATATATAGACGTAGGAATCCCTATCTCCCTCCCTGTGGCTACTAATTTTTCCGCTACCCATTTACTTTGGGAGTAACCAGTTGTCAGATTATTAACTTCCTCACTTTCATTATTACTAGATGACAATAACGTTACATAACTAGATAGAAAATGAACGGGTTTTACATGAATTTGACTAGCTAATCTCAAAACTTCTTGAGTTCCTAAAACATTAGTTGGTTTGAGTATAGTGTAAGGATAAAGATGATTAGTCCAAGCTCCACTATGATAAATAATATCAATCTGGTTGGCAAGAAACTTGAATTCTTCCGTTGATAATGCGAAAAACTTGCTAGATAAATCTCCTACTACAGGGATAACTCTGGAGCTAAATTTCTCTTCATCCCAGAGCCAATAAGATTCCAGTTTATCTTTGAGTTTCTGTTTAGCTAAATCCCGATCATTAGCCCGAATTAGGCAATATATATTTGCTGAAGTTTTTTGCAATAACTCATCAAGCAAATAAGCTCCAATAAAACCGGTTGCTCCGGTCAAGAAAATATTCTGAGGTTCAATAATATTTCGGGCTACTGTAGTATTAACAATAATGGTCGGGTCTAAGGTTGCTTCTGCATTAAAATCAATTTCTTCAGTAGGCAATTCATGACTGGATTTATCTGAGCTATTTGTAACAGAAAATTCCAGAGGAATTACATTGGCTAAATGCTCTACTAATGCCTCAACAGTCGGATAGTCAAATAACAATTTAGAACTCAAATTTGTCTGTAAACTTGACTCCAATCTGTTTTTCAATTCCACTGTCATCAGGGAATCTAATCCTAAGTCAAATAAAGGTTGACGAATTCCTATTTGTTGCGGATCTTTCCAGCCCAATGTTTTTGCGATCAAAGAGCGGATCTGATTCGCCAATAATTCCTGACGTTCTGAAACGGGTACTGATTCGAGTTGTTCCCTAAATGCTGAATTTTGGGTTAATGATGGCTCACTTGAAATCAAATTCTCTAGGAATGATATCTTTCGCCCACCAGGGAGCTGCTTGACAAATTTTGACCAATTAATCGGCCACACTATAACTTGACTTGAAGAGCTGGAGAGCAATGAACCTAATGCCTGCATTCCCCGTTCTGGTTCTATAGCAATTACCCCACTACTATCGAGCCGCTTTTGATTGAGACTATCTAAACGAGCTGCCATTCCTACCGATCCCCAAGCTCCCCAGTTGATACTTAACCCTGGTAATCCCAGACCCCGACGATAGTGAGCTAATCCATCCATAAAAGAATTGGCCGCAGCATAATTTCCCTGCCCTGGTCCTCCCAAAATCGAAGCTACAGAGGAAAAACAGACAAAGAAATCTAAGGGTAAGTCTTTAGTGAATTGATGTAAATTCCAAGTTCCTTGAACCTTGGGTGCCATCACTTTGGTAAAGCGTTCCCAACTCATCTGTTGTAGTACGCCATCATCCAATACTCCAGCGGCATGAATCACTCCTTTGAGTGGGGGGAATGATGTTGATATTGCCTCTAAAGTGTTGGCGACATCTTCTTGACGGGAAATATCCCCTAATAAGATATCCACAGAAGCTCCATCTGTTTGTAAGTTGCCTATGATTTGTTGTGCAGTTTCACTGGGAGCGCGACGGCTGCTCAAGACAAGATGCTTGGCTCCTTGTTTTACCAACCATTGGGCTACTTCCAATCCTAATGCTCCTAATCCTCCTGTAATCAAATAACTTGCTTCTGGTTGGATGGACTTTGGCTCGATAGAAACTTGTGGCATCTGCACGACTATCTTGCCGATGTTCTTAGCTTGTTGCATATACCGGAAGGCTTCTGTAATTTGTGTACTGGCAAATACCTTGTGAGGTAGGGCAACAAGTTCTCCTTTGCTCGATCTGTGGATTACTTCTTCTGACAACTGAGTGACTACCTTGGGTTGTTGTCGGAATACTTCGCCTAAATCAAAGGGGAAATAGCTGATATCTGGTCGTTTTTCTTTGACTTGCTGCTGCTCCCAAATCCCAATTTTTCCGATTTCCACAAATCTTCCTTGAGGGGCTAATATTTCCAAATTCTTGGGAATGTACTCTCCGTTGAGGCTATTGAGGACTATATCTACTCCCCCTCCTCCAGTAAGCTCCATAACTTGGTCCGCAAAATCTAGGGTGCGGGAGTTCATAATATGTTTGATGCCTAGGGACTTGAGAAACTCCCATTTGGGCGGACTAGCTGTGGCGAAAATTTCGGCTCCTGCCCGTTGAGCTATTTGTACTGCGGCTTGCCCTACTCCTCCGGCTGCCGCATGAATTAATACTCGCTCTCCAGGTTGAATTTTGGCTAACTTCTCCAATGCGTAGTAAGCCGTAGAAAATGTTACTGGTAAGGTGGCTGCTTCGCTGAAACTCATTTGTTTGGGCTTGGGGATGAGATATTCAGCTAGGGTAATGGTGAAGCTGCTGAAGCCATCGTGAACCATATTTGTGATGACTTCGTCTCCTACTTGCCATTGTGAGACTTCTGCTCCGACAGCAGAGATTGTTCCTGTACATTCCAAGCCAAAGGTGAGTTGTTTGGAACTGGTAATGCCCAGATGTTCGGCATAGTAATCTTGGAGTAATCCCAGGGCATTAAGCACATCTCGGAAGTTTAGTCCTACTGCCGCTACCTCAATTTCTACTTCGTTGGCTTCAGGAAGACGACGCTGCATTGGCTGCCAACTGAGGTTGTCTATCACTCCGTATTCTGCCAGTTTTAATTGCACCGGTTGCCCTGGCGAATTTATTGATTGTTGCTGTGGTTTTTGTTCGAGTCTGGCGACATAGCGACTTCCTTGACGTATTGCTATTTGCTCTTCTACATCTTCTGATAATAGTTCATGGACTAGGGAGTCTAAGTTTTCATGAATACTTGCTTCTGGGTCACAGTCGAACCGTTTACACCTTAACTCTAAGTGTTCTTGGGCAATTACTCCTCCTAGTCCCCATAAACTTCCATACTCAGGGTTAATGACTTCGGAGTCTGTTTTGACACTCTGGGTTCCTTGAGTTACTAACCATAGCTGTGGTATGGTTTCGTCTTTGCTCTTGAGGATTGCTTGCACCAAATGCAGTGCTGCGGCACAGCTATTTTCTTGGATTTTCTCTAATTCTAAGTTATCTTTGTTTGCTGATGGCTGCACTCCCCACAAATGCACAATGCCTGTAATCCCTGGATTTTCCTCTAGCAGTTGCTGAAATTGCTCTTCGCTGGTGGGATTGATTTGATAGTGTTGTAGACTTAGCTGCTTATAGGTCTGTCCTGGTGATACTCTGATGGACTCATGACCTTTGTGTTGGAGTGTTTCTAGTAGTTGAGTCTCTTCTGTCAAGACTAACCATTTGCTGCTTGCTGTTGATGGGTTTGTTGAGGATAGGGCTTGGGCTTGCCAGTTGATTTGATAATACCAATGGCTGATATCTGGTTGCAGACTTTTGAGGAGGGTATCGGTTGTTGTAACCATTATCCTTAATCCCTCCAGCTCGGCTACCACAGTTCCCTGGTTATCTACGAGGAAAATATCGGCTGTTAAGCTGTTTTCTGGTATTTCGGCGATCGCCCATGCTTGACTTATTGCCTGACGATACAGCTTCAATTTCTCTACCCCTACTGGTAGATAGGTTTTATCGCCTGTTTCTATTTTGCCCAGAGCATGACCCGTGATTTGTATCGCTACATCTAATAAGGCTGGATGTATCTGATAGTCTGTTACCTCTCCTATTAACTCCTCCGGTAAGGCTATTTCTGCGAGGGCTTTACCTTCACCTTTCCACAACTGTTTGAGTCCTTGGAAACTTCTCCCGTGCTTTAAACCGGTTGAGCCACAGAGTTGATAATGTTCTTGAACTTCTATGGCTTGACTACAGTCTCTTTTGTATTGTTCGAGGTCAATTTTAGCTGGACTTTTAGCAATGGGCTGGGGATATATTGTTCCTTCACTGTGCAATTTCCATTGTCGCACCTGTTGATTCCCAGTTTCTGATGCGCTAAATATTTCAAACTTGTAACTATTATTGTCTAAAAGACTGACGACTGTCTGTACCTTCTTAAGTTCTGTTTCTGGTAGGATCAACCCTTGCGCGATCGCCACATCAGAAACGACGACTTGTTCTTGGGAGCTGAAGAGATTTTTTCCCACTGCTATTGCCATTTCTAGATAGCCTGTACCCGGAAATAGAGACCGATCAAAGACTTGGTGGTGATTCAAGTAGTCTGGAGATTGAGCGCCTAGGTAGGATTGAAAACGATGTTGATCTTCTATTCCTGCTAGTTCTAGCTTTTCTCCTAGTAATGGGTGCAAATATTGTGTTGTCGATAAACGCAGGCTTGGCTGGTATTTATTATTGCTTTCTATCCAGTATTTTTCTCTTTGGAA
Source organism: Roseofilum sp. SBFL (assembly GCF_017746885.1). NCBI lineage: Bacteria > Bacillati > Cyanobacteriota > Cyanophyceae > Desertifilales > Desertifilaceae > Roseofilum > Roseofilum sp. SBFL. The sequence goes on from NZ_JAGHZH010000131.1 coordinate 31,829, forward strand.
TGGATAGGTCGGCAAAACTACTTTCTCCCGGTTATAGTTTTGGTCAAATCCTAACCAATCTACTTTGGCTCCCTGTACATACAACTTTCCTAAACTTGAAAGCATCTGTTGCCATTCATCCACTCCTGGACGCAATGATGGTAGCCACACACCTACCTCTTCGGGTAAACATTGTCTTCCCATTCCCAACAAAATTGGTTTGGGGCCAATTTCTAGGAAAGTTGTACAGCCTTGTTGGTTTAACTCCTTCATTCCTCGATCAAACCTTACGGGTTGGCGCACGTGACTTACCCAATATTGTGCTGAGGCAATCGCGTTGTCTGCCTTGGTTCCTGTAAGGTTAGATATTACTGGTATCGTGGGTTGATGGTAGGTCAGTTGATTGGCGATCGCTTCAAATTCTGCCAACATTGGTTCCATCAATGATGAATGGAAGGCATGGGAGACTTGCAGTTGTTTGGTTTTGATTCCGGCTGATTCTAGGCTGCTGACAATGGCTTTGATGGCCATAGAGTCACCCGAAATAACGATACTTTCTGGTCCGTTGATAGCTGCTATCGATAGTTCTGGATGGGCAGCGATCGCCGCTTTCACCACCGACTCTGATGCCATTACTGAAACCATCTCCCCGCCAGTTGGTAATTTTTGCATCAACCTTCCCCGGGCAGCAATTAATTTCAAACCATCCTCTAAACTAAATACTCCCGCTACCGTTGCGGCTACATATTCACCCACACTATGACCCATGACGACATCCGGTTTAATTCCCCAGGATTGCCACAGTTGATACAAAGCGTATTCTATAGCAAACAAAGCCGGCTGGGTATAGGCGGTTTGGTCTAGTCGGAATGCATTCGACTCATCTATATTTTCTGGATAGAGAAGGTCTCGTAATGAAGTGTCCTGGAAGTTTTCGACACAACTCAGAATGTCTTCACATTGGTGAATTGCTTCACGAAAAGGGAGGGCTGTTTGATACAACTGCCTTCCCATATTCACATATTGAGAACCTTGTCCTGTGAAAAGGAAGGCGACTTGGGGGATCGTGGTATTATTAATCAGTTCTCCCGAGTAAATTCCGGGGACTTCTTCTCCATCTTTGTACTGTCGGAATTTCTCCACTAATTCTGATTGGTTATGTGCCAGGACTGCTAGTCTGTGGTGGAAGTGGGCCCGTCCTATATTAGCGGTATAGCAGATATCAGCCACCTCTAATTCCGGATAAATAGTTATATGATTTTGATAATTATTGACTAAATCACTAAGAGCAGTTTTAGTTTTGGCGGAGAGAGTTAATAGATGAGCTTCCCGTTCTAAATCATCTTCACTGTTGCCAGTTACCTGTTGCCTATTATCTTCTCTTGGTGCTTCTTCTAAGATTATATGAGTATTCGTCCCGCTAAAACCAAAGGCACTTACTCCTGCTATACGAGTTTTTCCATTGGTTTCCCAAGGGGTGAGTTGAGTTGAAACTTTTACGGGTAATTGAGACCAATTAATATAAGGATTAGGTTGATTAAAATGTAGAGATGGTGCGATTTGTTGATGTTGCAGTTGCAGGACTAATTTCATCAAGCCTGCAACTCCTGCTGCTCCTTCAGTATGACCAATATTCGTTTTAGCTGAACCCAGGATTAAAGGGTGCTCTTGAGAGTGGGTTTTGCCAAATACCGCTCCTAAAGCTTCCACTTCCATAGGATCTCCTAAAGAAGTTCCTGTACCATGAGCTTCAATATAACTAACCTCTGCTGGGTCTACTCCTCCATTGGCCAAAGCTTGACGGATAACAGCAACTTGAGATGGACCATTAGGTACTGTCAAGCCACTACTCGGTCCGTCTTGATTCATAGCAGTTCCACGAATTACTGCCAGAATATTATCCCGATTGGCCACTGCATCACTGAGGCGCTTTAATACAACAATCCCACATCCATCTCCACGCACATAACCATTGGCTGAAGCATCAAAGGTCTTGCACCGACCATCCACCGATAGCATACGCCCCTGAGACAGGGCGATGCTAACCTCTGGAGATAGTAATAGATTCACCCCTCCTGCTAGAGCTAGATTGCATTCTTGATTCCTTAAACTCGAACAAGCTAAATGGATACTGACTAATGAAGAGGAACAGGCAGTGTCTACGACTAAGTTAGGCCCAACTAGCCCCAGAATATAGGAAATTCGCCCTGATGCTGTACTGTGAGAATTGCCCGAACTTATGTAAGCATCAATTTGTTCTAGACCATGACTCAATATGCGGTGGCTATAATCACTGCTACAAAGACCAACAAATACACCGGTTTGACTCCCTTTAAGTTGTTGCGGATTCTCTCCTGAATACTCTAGAGCTTCCCAACTGACTTCTAAGAGTAATCTATGTTGAGGGTCTAGATGGATAGTTTCTTTAGGAGAAATACCAAAGAAGTTGGCATCAAATTCTTGTACTCGATCGATAAACCCTCCATGACAAGTAGACATTTTGCCAGGAGCGTCTGGATCTGGGTCGTAATAATCATCAAGATGCCATCGGTCTTTTGGGACTTCCGCGATCGCATCTACTCCATTTTGTAAAATATCCCAGAAGGCTTCTGGAGTAGATGCACCTCCAGGGAACCGACAACTCATGCCAATAATGGCTATTGGCTCTGTAGCGGCTGCTCTAATTTCTTGTATTTTTGCAGTTGCTTGTTTAAGTTTTAGCAGTAGACGCTGCTCATTTGAGAGCTTTTGGGATGCGTTAAGTTCCATCTTTATTTCTCCTAATACTATTAATTAAAAGTAAGCAACTTTATCTGATTTACTGTAAAAGTTGATCGAGTTCACCAATCGCTTCCTCAACCGCCATATCAATTTCATCTTCAGAAAGATGATTAATTTCAGCCAGCATATTTTCTGAAGTTTCTAGCTCCAAGTGATTCTGATTTTTGTCTAATGGGGTTTCAGATTGCGATCCTGCCTCATCTAATGGTAAAATTATTGTCTCTTCCAGATGGTCGGTTAGTGCCTGAAGATTCGGATAATCAAAAGCTAGAGAAGACGGCAGTGAACACTCTAAACTGGTCTGCAACTTATTCCTTAATTCAACAGAAGTCAAAGAATCCATACCTAAATCAAAAAATCCAGTCTCTAATGAAATAGATTCAGGATGATTGATCCCTAACACTAGAGCAAATTGACGGTGCACATGAGCGACTAATAACGAGCGACGTTCGTTAGGTGCGGTTGCCTTCAACTTTAACAGAAACTCTGACTGAGATACTTCAGAAGTTGTTGGGTTGGTTTCCTGCCAATCTGCCAAAAAAGGCCATTGGGCTACTCTTTCCTGCCAAGCTGACCACTGAATCGGTAGAACTCCTACTTCTATCTCTGAACCACTCATCAGTAGCTCTAGTGACTCTAGTACCTGAGTGGGAGATATCACACCCATTCCCTGCTTCTGTAGATTGACTTCCAAACCGGGTTCTTCCACCTCTTCCACTTGAGCAAAAGAACCCCAATGAATGCTTAATCCTGGTAATCCCATCGCACGGCGATAATGGGCTAAACCATCAAGAAATCCACTGGCTACAGCCTGATTTCCTTGACCTGGTGAACCCAACAACGATGCAACGGAAGAAAACAATATAAAAAAGTCCAACTGTTGGTTTTGAGTCAATTGATGCAAATGCCAAGCACCTTTGACTTTGGATGCCATCACTTGCTTAAAGCTGGATTCACTCTGGTGTTGTAGAACGTCATCCGACAACAGTTCAGCCGAATGAATTACTCCTGTTAGTGGTCTGTTTGACTGCTCAATTTTGTGCAGCACTCTGCTCATTGATTCGACATCAGACACATCAGCTTTCTCCAGTACTACAGAAACTCCAGCCCTTTCTAACTCCGTTATTTTTTGACGGTTAGCATCATCTAGTGAACCGCATCCCAGCAACACCAAATGCTTTGCTCCTTTCTCTACCATCCAACGAGCCACCAATAAACCTACATCTCCTATACCTTCTGTAATCAAATAGGTAGCATTCTGATGGAAACATAAAGGCTTTTGAATAGTAGCATCAGTTTGCTGACGACGACTAGCCACCAATCGAGGCGCATAACGCTCACCTGCGCGCCATGCTACCTGGTCTTCCGTGTCCTCCGACCAGATTTCCTGGAATAGTGCCTCAGCTTGAGTTTCTATTGTCTGCTGTGGGTCTAAATCTATGCACACACACTTTAGATCGGGATATTCTAAGCGAATCACTTTTCCCATACCCCACAGTGAAGATTGGGCTACTCCTGGTATGACTGGATTATTGGACGGTACGGGTTGAGAACCATTGGTCACTAACCATAACCGGGGCGATCGAGATAATTTGACTTTGACTAAGGCTTGTACCAAAGATAAGGTCGTGCCACACCCTAGCTTCGATAAATTTTCTAATTCCTCAGCACTCAGATTTTTACCTACCCCGGTTTCCGTTGTCCAACATTGTACGACTCCCGATAACGATGGTGATTTGGCCGCAACAGCTTCTATCAGTTGCTCAAATTCTTCTGGATTATGAGGATTAATAATAAATTCTTCCGGGGCAAGCTGTCGGTAATGCTCTCCTGCAAATACTAACGTACAAACCTCTCCTGCTTCGTGGAGTTGACTAGCCACCTGTTGAGCAATTCCTTTTTGATCTGCTAATATCAACCAGCCCTTCGGTGTCAATGATGTTGACTCTAAGGGGATTGGAGCTGCTTGAGCAACAATCACCCCTTGTTGAGCAAATACTTCTGCCATATTCTCAACTTCTGGTAGCGTCACAACTTGAGTAAAACCGGTTTCACTCAAAACCTTTTTCCACTGCTGGCGACTCAATAGAGGGTAGTCGGATCGCAAGTCATAATCAGTGAACTTCCACCATCCTTCTAATAGTCCAAAGATTAAATCCGAAAATCGAGATCGTGTTGTTGTTTCATACAAGACCAACATTCCCCCTGGTGCTAACAGTTGTCGCACATGGGATAAGGTCTGCTTCATATTGGTGGTAGCATGAAGGACATTAGCCGCAATAATGACATCATACTGATGAGGTGTAAATCCTTGGCTGGTTGGGTCTACCTCAATATCTAAAGTTTGATAGCTGATGAATCGATAATCCTTGAATTGCTCTTGAGCTTTAGTGGTGAATAAAGCCCCAATATCCGTGAATATATATTCCGTTTGGTTAGGATTGAGATGGGGCAAAATATAACTTGTAGTCCCTCCTGTTCCCGCTCCGATTTCCAACAACCGTATACCTCGGCTCGGTGGTAACTTCTCAATGGCTTGAGTGATATTTTTTTGCACTATCGTATTCATCACCTTCGTTACTTGTGACTCTTGATAGAATTGGGTTGCTGTGGTCAAATCCCCTTGAGGGAACACCAGTTCTACCGGATCTATTGCTCCTCGTAGTGCGATCGCTAGTTGAGATGCACAACGGTCTAATAGAGTTAATCCAGCTACTTCTTCTGGATATTGATTCAGTAAACTTTGGCTTTTTTGGGTCGGGTCAACTCTCTCTAAGGTTTGTTGTACCTCCCACTGTTGTTGATTCGGCTGGAGTATTCCTACTTCTGCTAGGATTTGTAGCAAACGCTCGAATAATCGTCGCTGACTCGGAACTATACCTAAACGTTGGACTGCTGCCTCTAAGTTGAAGCTCTCTGTTGGTTTATATGACCAACCCATTGATAGCAAGGCTTGCACGATATAATCTACACTTAATGCTTCTACCTTCCTTTGTATTTCTGAGGTAGAAGCATTATCTATCTGGGTGACTAATTCTTGTAGGTTGGGAGTTAATTTTTGGGAAACTTCTACAGGAGCAAGCAAAAAGTCAGGAGGTAACAACCGGCCTAAAAGACCTTTAGTTCTCCATTCTACTTCATACAACCAATTGGTGATTGATTCTCCTTCTGTGCCTAGTAAAGTCTGTTTATTGGCCACTTTTACTTGTAAGCCTTTGACTGTGGCAATTATTTCCCCTTCTGGACTCAGTAGTGTCACTTGAGTGGTCATATTTTCTTGACCTTCTACTCCAGTCGCGATCGCTGATGCGTATGCCCAAAGAGAAAGCCCTGGACGACTATAGACCTTGAACTGCTCTACCCCTACCGTCAGATAAGTTTTATCGCTCTCTACTTCTGGCCATATATGACCGATTAACTGCAAAGCTGCATCTAATAATGCGGGATGGAAGTGATAATCTATTGTTTCTGCTATTAATTCTTCAGGTAACTTAATCTGAGCCAATGCTTTGTTTTCACCCGACCATAACTCGCAGATACCTTGGAAACTGCTGCCATAATCAAGCCCAAATTGCCGAGATTGTTGATAATGTTCTTTGACTTCTATGGGTTGACGACACTCTGCTTTATATTTTTCTAGATCGACTTGGCTTGGAGTTATATTAGTTTGGGCAGTTCGGACTTTTCCTGTCGCATGGAGCGTCCACTTCTGTTCCTCTGTTTTTTGTTGTGGTTGAGAAAATATTTGAAATTGATAGCTTTGGTTGTCTAATGCAGTGAGTATGGTTTGGGCATTAATTAATTCTCCTTCTGGTAGCGTCCAGCCCTTACTGATGGTTAGATCTTCGATTACTATATGAGGTGTTTTAAATTTCTGATTTCCTGCTGCACTTGCCATCTCCAAGTAGCCTGTTGTAGGAAAAACGACTTGGTTGAAGATGCGGTGGTGGCTCAGATAATTGGGTGATTTTTCTCCTATTTGTGAGGCAAATATATGTTGTTCGCTTGCACAATTTAGCTTCTGACCTAATAGTGGATGGAAGTTTGGGTCTGTTGAAAATTCTTGTTTAGGCCAGAAGTTGACGTTAGGGTTGGTTTCTATCCAACATCTTTCTCGTTGAAATGGATATGTAGGTAAGGATACTTTCTGACGACTATAGTCTGAGTCAAATCCTGACCAATCTATTTTTACTCCTTTGACATACAATTGTCCTAGACTCGATAGCATTTGTTGCCATTCATCTAGTCCTGGACGCAATGAGGGCAACCATTCTCCTACCTCTTCTGTTACACATTTCCTTCCCATGCCTAACAATATCGGTTTAGGCCCGATTTCCAGAAACGTTTCATATCCTTGCTCTTCTAGCGTTTTCATACTCTGGGCAAACCTTACGGGTTGACGCACATGAGCTACCCAATACTGAGCCGTGCATATTTCTGTCCCTACTTCAGTACCCGTTACGTTTGATATCAGTGGTATTTTGGGTGGGTTATAGCTGATTTCTTTGGCTACTGCTTCAAATTCTGTTAACATCGGTTCCATCAATGGAGAATGGAAAGCATGGGAGACTTGTAGTTGCTTGGTCTTGATTCCCGCTCCTTCAAAGACACTACAAATCTTAGCTATCGCTGCACTCTCACCTGAGATGACTGTACTTTCTGGCCCATTAATTGCTGCTATAGTTACTTGGGAAGTATATTCTTTTATCGCTTCTGTTACCTGAGATTCTGATGCCATTACGGATACCATCTGACCACCAGAGGGTAACTGTTGCATTAGTTTCCCTCTGGTGGCTATTAGTTTGAGACCGTCTTCTAGGCTTAAGGCTCCTGCTACTGTTGCAGCTACATATTCTCCTACACTGTGACCCATAACTACATCAGGTTGGACTCCCCAGGATTCCCATAGTTTAAAGAGGGCGTATTCTATGGCAAATAGGGCGGGTTGGGTATAAGCGGTTTGGTCTAATAGATGAGAACTTGACTTTTGTGCATCTTGAGGATAGATAACTTCTAATAGAGGTACTTCTAGATAAGGTTGTAAAATTCGAGCGCATTCCTCTAAAGCTTCACGGAAAGTCGGTGCTTGTTCGTATAGTTGCCTTCCCATATTCACATACTGGGAACCTTGGCCTGTGAATAGGAATGCTATTTTGGGTTCTTCACTATTGGGTTGTCCTGAAAATACCCCTACTAATTGTTTCTGAGTTTTCCACCCCAGCAGCTTCTCTGTTAATTCTGTCAGCTCAGAAGCAAGAACCCCTAATCGATAATTAAAATGCGCTCTGCCTGTAGAGGCGGTATAACAGACCTCTGCTAGTACTAGCTTAGGATTAGTTTCTAGGTGATTTTGATAGCTACTGACCAGCTCATCTAGAGCCTTTTCTGTTTTAGCTGAGAGAGTTAATAGATGAATTGGACGTTCAATAACATTTTGAGTTTTGATTTGAGAAAGTGCTTCTTCTATAATTACATGAGCATTCGTTCCACCCATGCCAAAGGAACTCACTCCTGCTATTCTGGGTTTTCCCTCATCAGACCACAACATTAACGAAGTCGGAATTTTTATGGGTAATTTATCCCAATCTACATGGGGATTCGGTTCTTTTAAATGCAAATGAGGCGGAATTTCCTGATGCTGAAGGGCTAAAATCACCTTCATCAAGGATGAGACACCGGCTGCTGCTTCCAAATGCCCAATATTCGTCTTGACTGACCCCACAATCAGAGGGTCATCTGCTGGACGATTTTTGCCGTATACTTCTGCCAGAGCTTCTATCTCAATGGGGTCTCCTAAAGATGTTCCTGTCCCGTGAGCCTCCAAATAGCTAATTTGATGAGCTTCTAATTTTGCATTGCTCAAAGCTTGTTGAATGACCTGTTTCTGAGCCATTTTATTAGGAACGGTCATCCCACTACTTGGCCCATCGTGATTAACAGCAGAACCTCGAATAAGGGCTAAGATGGAGTCTCCATCAGAAATAGCATCGGACAAACGTTTTAAAACTAGGACCCCACATCCTTCTCCTTGACCATAACCATTAGCAGCAGCATCAAAAGTTTTGCAACGACCATCTGGAGATAGGGCTTTCAGTTGGCAACGACCAATGGTACTGATGGGTGATAATATTAAATTGACTCCACCGACTAAGGCTAAGTTGGATTCTCCTAAACGTAAGTTCTGACAAGCCAGATGGGTCGCAACTAAAGAACTTGAACAAGCTGTATCGACCTGTATATTAGCCCCCTGCAAACCCAAGAGATGAGAAATACGACCTACACCAACACTTCTATTATTGCCAACACTTGTATTATTGCCAATTTGATTTTGGTTCATTAGACTTACAGCAGAATAGTCATCTGTAGAGATTCCCATGAACACACTGGTCTGGCTATTCTTAAGGTTCTCCCATATTTGTCCAGCATTTTCTAATGCTTCCCACGTTACTTCTAAGAGTAGTCTATATTGAGGATCTAAAATAACTGCCTCTTTAGGAGCAATGCCAAAAAATAAAGGGTCAAATTGGTCGACTTGCTCAATAAAACCACCTTCCTTAGTATAGGCTTTCCCTGAAACTTCGGGGTCGGAATCATAATAAGCATTCACATTCCAACGCTCAGGAGGAACGGGTGTAATGGCATCTATACCATTATGCAATATGTTCAAGTATGTTGATGGGTCGTTAGCTCCTCCAGGAAATCGACAGGCCATCCCAACAATTGCGATCGGTTCCGTTTGGGCTTTGTTTACGGCATCTAGCCTACTCCGCATTTCTTGGAGAGCTTTTAGGACTTGTTTAGATGAGAACTTTTGTTCAGTTGTTTGAGGATTTTTGTTCATTTTAATTAGTTCCCTTCATCTAGAATAGTGAAAATCTCTTTTAACTCTTGTGCTATTGTGTCCTCAATTTCAATTTCTGATTGAGTTTCTTGAGATTCAACTATGTTTAGAGGCTGTATCTTTTTCTTCTCATTGCTCTCTGTTTTTGTGTTTTGCCGATCTGGGAACAGCTCATTGATTAGGTATTTAGCCAAGTTTTGAATATTGGAAGCCTCAAATAATGTAGCCGCACTAATTGAACTTCCCAGACTATGACTCAAAATACTTCTCAGTTCAACTGCCATCAGTGAATCCATACCCATATCAAAGAATCCTGATTGTGTATTGGGAAGTTGGGATGGAGAAAATCTTAGTAATTCACCAATTTTAATTTGAAGGTAATCAACCATCCGCTGATAGCGTTTCTTTTCTGGAACTAATGCTAGTTCTCCTAAAAATTCCGCGCTCGTGTTTTTGACCTCTGTTGCTTCTGAATCTAGGGAGATTTGGGTCAAAAATGATCCTTTTCCTCCTAGCTCATAGAGTTGCTTAAATAAATCCCAATTGATATCTGCTACTACCGTTTGAGCGCTAGGGCTAGCTAATACCTTCTCCAAAGCCGCGATCGCTTTTTCTGGCTCTAGAGCTCTTACCCCCGTTTGCTTTAACCACTCCATCGCTTCTTCTGTTGCCATTCCACCTCCTGACCAAGGCCCCCAATTTATGCTATACGTTGCTAATCCCATCGATTGCCGATAA
>NZ_JAGHZH010000132.1:0-7846 GCF_017746885.1 Roseofilum sp. SBFL
GGATGCTTATCAAGGGCTAAAGGCATTGATTAAGCGCAAGTTTGCTGGGGAACCGAAGGCCGAAATGGTATTAGAAGAACATGAGAGCGACCCAGAAACTTACAAAGCACCTTTGCAGAAAAAGTTACTCGAAGCGGGAGCTGATCGCGATCGGGAAATTCTCGCGGCTGCTCAGAAACTGCTCGATGAAATGAAGTCGAAAGAGTCAACCCCTGGCAGTTTCCAGACGACATTTGAAGGGGAATCGATCAATTTGAGGAACTCTACACCCTCTGTGGCGAGGTGGAGATTCGCCACCGGTTTTTAGATGCCCTGATTGCGGATTTACCGGGTACGGTGGTGATGACGATGCGGGCGGATTTTCTGGGAAATGCGCTGTCCTATCGACCTTTTGCGGATGTGTTGAACCGCAAGGATTACAAGTTGGGGTCGATGAACCGGGAGGAGTTGACGGATGTTATTGTGAAGCCTGCGGAAGCTCAGGGGGTGGGGTTTGAAGCGGGATTAATCGAGCGCATTCTAGATGATGTGAACCATCAACCGGGGAATTTACCGTTATTGGAGTTTGCCTTAACGCAATTGTGGCATCAGCGACAGGGGAAAACGTTAACCCATCAGGTTTATGCCGCCATTGGTGAGGTGGAAGGCGCTCTCGCTCGTCATGCAGATGAGACTTATGGCAGGTTGGCGGAGGGGGAACAGGAGAGGGTGCGCCAGATTTTTATTCAATTGGTGCGTCCGGGTGAAGGTGCATTGGATTTATCTAACTTTGGCCCCTTAGATTTAGTGATTCTGCAAACGACATCCTTTTGTAATCTCGATTGCGACTATTGTTATTTACCCGATCGCCATCTCAAACACCAGTTTTCCCTAGATCGGATTGAACCCGTGTTTCGGCGCATTTTCGAGAGTCCGTTTGTGGGAGATCGCTTTACGGTTTGTTGGCACGCGGGGGAACCGCTCGCTGTTCCCATTTCGTTCTATGAAACTGCCCTCTCTCAGATTGCAGAACTGGATAAAACCTTAAATAAAACCGAGTGCGAAATTGCACAATCGGTACAAACCAATGCCACCTTAATTACACCGGAGTGGTGTGACTTATTTAAACGCTATAACGTGCAAGTGGGGGTAAGCCTTGACGGCCCTGATTTTATCCATGATGCCCATCGGAAAACCCGCACGGGACTCGGAACCCATCACAGCACCATGCGCGGCATTCGCCACCTGCAAGAACAGGATGTGCCGTTTAATATTATCACTGTGATTACGGAAGATTCCCTCGACCACGCCGATGAACTGTTTGCATTTTTCATGGATAATGGTCTCACCGATGTGGGCTTTAATATTGAAGAATTAGAGGGGGTACACCAGTCTTCATCTCTCGCCAATGGGGAGGCTAGACGGCGCTACAAGGCGTTTATTCGCCGATTTTGGGATTTGACGGCTCAAAGCAGCGGAGAATTGAAGCTACGGGAATTTGAGCGGATTTGTAACTTGATTTATAGTGGCGATCGCATCCCCAGAAGTGGCTTAACCACTCCCTTTGTGATTCTCAATGTCGATCATCAGGGCAACTTTTCCACATTTGACCCCGAACTGTTAGCGATTAAAACAGCAGAATATGGCGATTTTATCCTCGGTAATATCCTCACCGATAGTTTAGAATCCGTGTGCCAGAGCGAAAAATTTCAACGCATCTATGCCGATATTACGGCTGGCGTTGAACTGTGCCAACAAACTTGTCAATACTATGGCATTTGTGGCGGAGGTTCTGCCAGTAACAAATATTGGGAAAATAAAACATTTCGTTCTTCACAAACCATGGCTTGCCAGTATTATGAACAAATGGTTACCGATTTAGTGGTTGAACGTTTAGAAGAATCTTTAGGACTCACCCATGTCTGATTTTTATCCCGTATTTTGGCAAATTCACAGTAATCTTCCGAGAGAAGGTCCGGGCAATTTTGCCTCGACTCAACAGGCCTTTTCTCATTTGAGTGCGTTACCCGACTCTCCCCAAATTTTAGATGTTGGTTGCGGCCCGGGACAACAAACCCTGGATCTGGCAACTCTGAGCAATGGCACTATTACTGCGGTTGATTTCCATCAACCCTATCTGGAGGAGCTGAAACAACGATTTGAGAGTCAGGGATTGGGAAATCGCTTAGAAGTGATTTGTGCAGATATGGCAGATTTACCCTTTGCAGAGCAGTCTTTCGATCTGATTTGGTCGGAAGGCGCGATTTATATTATGGGGTTCGATCGCGGATTAAACCAGTGGAGATCGCTCCTCAAACCGGGAGGATACATCGCAGTTACCGAAATCAGTTGGTTACAACCCAATCCTCCCGAACCTGTCAAGCAGTTTTGGCAAGAAGGTTATCCATCCATGAGAACCTTAGAGGAGAACCGGGCCGCCATGGAACGGGCGGGTTACGCGATCGTTGATACATTGGTATTACCAGAAATTGCCTGGTGGACAGACTATTACACCCCCATAGAGAACAAAATCAATCGGCTTAAAATACAGTATCAAAATGACCCAGAAGCCTTACAAGTTTTAGAGAGCGAACAACAAGAAATCGATCTCTATCGCCATTACAGTCAGTATTACGGCTATGTTTTTTATATAGGGCAACGCCCTAGCCATAGGTAAAATTGGCTAAACTCTATCGAGTGGTAACGAAACTGCTGCTATAGGATTATAGTTGGGAAGGCGCGATCGCCAATTACACCTTGTCAGAGCCGAAGGTGAGTTGGTTTTGACATCAGAAGAAATTGCCGATTGCGAAACTCAACGCGCCGATCGCCTAGCAGCTAAATTGCGGGAACTCAACATCGACCCCGATAGTATTGAATAGGGCCTTTCCAGCCAGAAAACCTCTTTTCATGGGTCACCAGAACTGCAAGGGTAATAGATCAATAGAAAACCCAAGTTGAAAACATCCATGACTAAACAATCCTCCTCTTTTTCTTCACATCCAGCACTCTCAATTGCCGTTATTGGGGGTGGGGTGTGGGGGCAAACCCTCGCTCAACTCGCTCGAGATCGCCGCCATCACGTCACAATTTGGTCTCGTCGTGGAGATCTCCCCCTCTGTGAAGCTCTTGCTGATGCTTCCCTGGTTCTGAGTGCTGTTTCGATGAAAGGGGTAAAACCTGTCATTGAGCAAGTTCAAACTTGTGGTCTGAACCCTTCTACTGCGATCGTCACAGTTACTAAAGGCCTCGATCCGAGCGATCGCATCACGCCCTCCCAGCTCTGGCAAAATGCTTTTCCTGAGAATAGCGTCGTTGTTTTAGCTGGGCCGAACCTCTCCAAAGAAATTAATCAAGGTCTTCCTGCTGCCACCACTGTTGCCAGTCGAGACCCTCAAGCAGCCCAATGGGTGCAACAAGTCTTTTCCTCCACGCGGTTTCGCGTCTACACTAATGACGACCCCCTAGGGGTAGAGCTGGGAGGAACCTTAAAAAACGTTTTGGCGATCGCCGCTGGAGTCTGTGACGGTCTACACCTGGGAACCAACGCCAAAGCCGCCTTGCTCACACGGGGCCTAACTGAAATGATCCGCATTGGCACTCATTGGGGAGCCAAACCCGAAACCTTCTACGGACTCTCCGGTTTAGGTGACCTATTAGCTACCTGTAATAGCCCCCTCAGCCGCAACTATCAGGTCGGCTATCAACTCGCAAAAGAAAAACCTCTATGGGAAATTCTCGACCATCTGGAGGGAACCGCAGAAGGCATTAATACGACACAAGTTTTAGTTCAATTGGCGCAAATTCATCACATTCCTATCCCGATCTGCACTCAAGTTGATTTACTACTGCAAGGGAAAATCAGCCCCCATCAGGCGCTTCATGCCCTGATGTTAAGAGATATTAAACCTGAATCCTGATTTGAGAGCGTGAATAAGAAGAAAGATAAGGGGAGTCTAATCCAGGCTACCCCAATGTGGGCATGGGTTTCACACTTGTGAAGATCTTTTGATCTCACAAAACTTAGTGATACAGATTAATTCAACCTTTGACCCAAGTCACTTCCCTTAAGGTAACCTCTATCTATAGTAGAGTAGACTTGCAAAAAACATTAGGATACGCAGTCGAAAGCTCAATCAATCAGGGTGCAGGATTTCATAGTCCATCTGAATTGATTCTCCTAATAAAAAAATATGAGAACTGGTTAACTTAAGGCTAAAACGCCATAAAACCGGCTTAACCGTAAACAACAGTAAGCAAAAGTTGACAACCTTACTCCTGAGTTCTTAGAGAACCCGAATCTCTCTGGTCGAGGCCCATTCTGGCTTAGGCAGTTGAGACTCAAGTTCACTCCCTCAAAACTCAGAAAACCCGATCGAGTTGATGAAGTCACAGACCGATAGATTTATTAAAAAAATCTAAAGATTCTGTCATTCATCCCCGTATTAGGGAACCCTAATCGGATGGGAACCCTGTAAATGCTTCCCTTTCATGACTTGGAGCAACTGAGACGATGACTACGCCAGTAACTGCTTTTGGCCCGAACCCTGAATACAATGAATCCTCTACCTCTAGCTATGAGTTAGAAGCGTCGGAGGATTTCACTTCCCAAGAAGACTTGACCTCCTCAGAGACAATGGCTGAACTGGAAATGGAGTCTACGGAATCCCGTAACCGGCCAACCTCAGTCAACCGTCGCACAACGGATTTAGTCCGGTTGTATCTCCAAGAAATTGGCAGAGTCCACTTGCTCGGTCGCGATGAGGAAGTTGCAGAAGCTCAACAAGTCCAGCGCTATATTCAACTGATCGAATTACGCAATCAAGCTGGACAATCGGAAACTGGGCCGATTCAAGAGTATGTGCGGTTAATGGAAATTCGCGATCGCCTCACCTCCCAGCTTGGACATCGGCCCAGTTGGGAACGCTGGGCAGAAGTTGCTCAAACCGATGTAGCAGCCCTTAAAGTAGCTTTGGTCGAAGGGAAACGCCATTGGGCACAGTTAGCTGGATTAACGGTGGCACAGTTAGATGAAATGCAATCGGCTGGCCTGAAATCGAAAGACCACATGATTAAGGCGAACTTGCGTCTGGTGGTCTCAGTGGCCAAAAAATACCAAAATCGGGGTTTAGAGTTGCTGGATTTGGTTCAAGAAGGAACCTTGGGACTAGAACGAGCAGTAGAAAAATTTGACCCCACCAAAGGGTATCGCTTTAGCACCTATGCCTACTGGTGGATTCGCCAAGGGATTACGCGGGCGATCGCCACCCAAAGCCGAACGATCCGCCTACCGGTCCACATTACCGAAAAACTCAATAAGATCAAAAAAGCCCAACGGAAACTTGCCCAAGATAAAGGGCGCACCCCTACTATCGAAGATTTAGGGGCAGAACTAGACATGACCCCAGGCCAAATTCGAGAAGTGCTGTTGCGGGTTCCTCGCTCAGTATCCCTGGAAACCAAGGTGGGTAAGGATAAAGATACAGAACTGGGAGAACTTCTAGAAACAGATAGTATCTCCCCTGAAGAATCCTTAATGCGCGAATCCTTACAACAAGACCTGCGCCACCTGATGGCAGACTTAACCAGTCGGGAACGAGATGTCATTCAAATGCGTTTTGGCCTTGGTGATGGTCATCCCTATTCCTTAGCTGAAATTGGCCGCGCCCTAGAACTCTCTCGCGAGCGCGTCCGGCAAATTGAGGCCAAAGCCTTACAAAAGCTCCGCCAACCTAAGCGCCGTAACCGAGTTCGGGATTATCTCGAATCTCTCAGTTAACTGCCTCCGCGTTTTTTACTCGGTCATCACTCATTCGATCCTAAATCAGTCGGGAAAGACCTTTCCCGACTTTTTTTGCTCCAATGTATTGACAATTATTTTCAACAAAGTTATAGTAACTCTTGGTGTTCTCCGAGTAAAGATTCGACAGAGAAGAGGAAGGAATCTTCTTCTCTGTCATCTGTTCTTTTGAATGGAGATGGCCCAGAGTTGTCCCCCACTAGACTAAGAACTCTTCTCAAAAGATGCCTAAAAACTATGCTACTGTAATAGCAGTTTTAATCGATTAAACAGTTACAGGGCAAAGCATGTCAGAGACGGTGGTGTTGAACCTAGAAGAGGTGAGCAAACAATTTGACCCAAAGAGAGGATTTGTGGTCAATCAGGTTAGTTTCGCCTTAAAGGAAGGGGATATTTTAGGCTTGGTAGGGCCTTCAGGATGTGGAAAAACGACCTTACTCCGGTTGATTGCTGGATTTGAGCAACCGGTTGGGGGCAAGATTGAATTACGGCGACAAGAGGTGGGAACGGCTCGTTTTTCTGTGCCTCCTGAAAAGCGAGATGTGGGCATTGTGTTTCAGGATTATGCCTTATTCCCCCATCTAACCGTGGCAGAAAATATTATCTTTGGCTTGAAGCATCGTCGAGGCTCGGGGACAGGAACGGTTGAAAAACGGCTGTTAGATGCCCTTTCCTTGGTGAGCTTAGAAGGACTCCAAAACCGCTATCCTCACCAACTCTCTGGGGGACAACAACAACGAGTTGCCCTGGCTCGCGCTCTAGCACCAGAACCCACCATCGTCCTTTTGGATGAACCCCTGAGCAACCTAGATATTCAAGTGCGAGTGCGCCTGAGATCCGAGATTCGCCGCATTCTCAAAGCGAGTGGCATATCTGCTATTTTTGTCACACACGATCAAGAAGAAGCGCTCTCTATTTGTGATGGGGTGGGAGTGATGCACAACGGACAACTCGAACAAATTGGGCCGCCAGAAATCATCTACCGTCATCCTCAAACTCGGTTTGTCGCGGAATTTGTCACTCAAGCCAATTTTATCCCTGCTCGTCGCAACGGTTCCCAATGGGATACGGAAATTGGTTCATTTTTTGTCCCTGACTCAGAAGACTTAGAGCAAGGAGATTTAATGATTCGCGAAGAGGACATTCAGCTCAAACCAGATGAAAACGCGATCGCCAAAATCGGCGATCGCCAATTTCTCGGTCGCGAACATCGTTATACTTTGCACACCTCCTCCGGACTAGAACTCAAAGCCAGAAGTAACACCATTAACCCCCTACCCATCGGTACAAAAGTCAACCTTCAAGTGAGAGCTAAAACCTGGCAAATCTTCCCCACGATAGGGAGATAGGGAGATGGAGGGATAGGGGGAAAAGGAACTGGCTTAGGTTTAACGAAAAGAACCGGTTGATTCTGGAGTTAAAGCACAGAAAATGCTCTCTCATTCCTCAGAGAATAATGGGCATGAAGAACAGATATTTTTTCCAGAACAGGAGAGATTAGAAAAATTACTGGATTTAGCCCTCAGAGTGAATATTCATAGTCTGGGGAAATTAGTGGAACCTGAATTTACATTTAGATCCGTAAATTGGACGGAGCATACTCTACCTGAAGATTTTTCCTTTTCACGCTGTCGCGTGTCATTTCAAGAACAAAAATATGACAGTTTGATCTATTATCCCCATCCTGAAACTAAGATCCGCCACTTTCAAAATCCATCTATTCTGGAAATTCTTGCACCATTGATCCAAGAAATTATACCAAATCCGGGTAGTACAGGTAGAGATGGATAGCAAGAAAATTGGGATTAGAACAGCATCTGTTTATTTTCTATACTATTCGGATTTGGTATTAGATATGGCTCTAGAGTCGAAATCGAATACAACCCGTTAGAAATCAAAATTAATCCTTACCGACCCTCTCTGTGATTGATAAATATTGCGATTTCTATAGAAATCTATTTTCAGATGTTAGAAGTTATGAGGCATTCAAGGAACTTCATGAAAATAGTGGAATTAGGTTTTGAGATTAAAGGAGTTCTATCAGATAGCTTGTATGGAGAAAGTGAA
>NZ_JAGHZH010000133.1:0-43372 GCF_017746885.1 Roseofilum sp. SBFL
AGTTGACTGTAGTGCCATCGCTTTTGCCAAACACCACATAAGAGCGACCCGAATCATCACCATTGGGGGAGGCAAAACGTGCCCCAACAATGAGGTCGTCCAAGCCATCTCCATTCACATCTCCCGCCGCCGATACCGAACGACCGGACTCGTCACCTCCTGCTTCGCCATTGAGAGTAAAACCTCCCGTGCCATTGGTAATGTCGCTCAAGTTGACTTTAGTGCCATCAGTTTTGCCAAACACCACGTAGGAGCGACCCGAATCATCACCATTGGGGGAGGCACCATATGCCCCAACAATGAGGTCGTCCAAGCCATCCCCATTCACGTCTCCTGCTGACGATACGGGACGACCAGAGCGGTCACCTCCTGCCTCGCCGTCCATCGCAAAACCCCCCGTTCCCACTGGTATACTGGTCTGGTTCGTAATGGCACTCAACTCCACTTGCGAAACTACCGTAACGCTGGCAGTCCCCGTATCGCTCCCTCCATTGCCATCGTCCACCGTGTAGTCAAACGTCGCCGTACCGCTAAAGTTGGCATCCGCTCGGAAGGTAATCGTGGTTCCATTTAACGACACCGTACCATTGCTGGCATTGGAGACTCCCGTAATCGTCAGGGTATCCATCTCTGGGTCAGTATCGTTCGCCAGGAGGTCGGCCGTATCAATCTCCAGAGTAGAACTGAGCAATACCGAGTCAGCTACCGTGTCATCAGTGGCCACTGGCGGCTCATTAACGTCATTGAGAGTAATGGTGAAGGTCTCATCAAAAGTCAAACCACCACTATCGGTTGTCTGCACCGTAATGTCATGACTCGTAGCACTCTCGAAGTCCAACAGAGTGCCATCAGCCACTTGCAGCTCGTTACCGACAATCTTAAAGCGTCCCCCCGCATCATCGGTCAGAGTATAGCTATGAGTATCCCCGCTATCGGGGTCAGTCGTTGAGAGGTTGGCCACTACCGTATCATCGGCACTATTCTCATCGACCGTATTGGCACTTAAAGCAATATCGGTCGGCGTTTCATTGAGTCCATTGAGAGTAATGGTGAAGGTCTCATCAAAGGTCAAACCACCACTATCGGTTGTCCGCACCGTAATGTCATGACTCGTAGCACTCTCGAAGTCCAACAGAGTGCCATCAGCCACTTGCAGCTCGCTACCAACAATCTTAAAGCGTCCCCCAGCATCATCGGTCAGAGTGTAGCTATGAGTATCCCCACTATCGGGGTCTGTAGTGGATAAGTTACCCACTACCGTATCACTGGCGCTATTCTCATCTACACTGCTGGCACTGAGGGCAATATCGGTAGGAGCTTGATTTTCATTGGCATCATTGAGATTAATAATAAAAGTCTTCTCAAAAGCCAACCCACCACTATCGGTTGTCCGCACTGTAATGTCATGACTGGTAGCGCTCTCGAAGTCGAGCAAAGTACCATCAGCCACTTGGATTTGATTCCCCAAAATCTGGAACCGTCCCCCAGCATCATTGGTGAGAGTGTAGCTATGAGTATCTCCACTATCGGGGTCAGTGGTAGATAGGTCGCCTACTGCCGTACCATTAGCGCTATTCTCATCTATTGTATTGGCACTCAGGGCAATATCCGTAGGAGTTTCATTCACTCCGTTGAGATTAATGGTGAAAGT
The DNA here is from genome assembly GCF_017746885.1 of Roseofilum sp. SBFL. Taxonomy (NCBI): domain Bacteria; kingdom Bacillati; phylum Cyanobacteriota; class Cyanophyceae; order Desertifilales; family Desertifilaceae; genus Roseofilum; species Roseofilum sp. SBFL. Next base: position 1,652 of record NZ_JAGHZH010000133.1, read on the forward strand.
CTTCTCAAAAGTCAACCCACCACTATCGGTTGTCCGCACTGTAATGTCATGACTGGTGGCACTCTCGAAGTCAAGTAAACTACCATCAGCCACTTGCAGTTCGCTACCGGCAATCTTAAAGCGTCCCCCAGCATCATCCGTGAGACTGTAGGTATGGCTATCTCCTGTATCGGGGTCAGTCGTCGATAGGTCAGCCACTACCGTATCACTGACGCTATTCTCATCTACCGTATTGGCACTGATGGCAATATCGGTGGGTTCTGCATTTGTAGGCGTTGGTGTTGGTGCTGGTATTGGGGTGGGAGCTAGTGTAGGCGTTGGTGCCGGTGTTGGGGTGGGAGCTGGTGCCGGTGTTGGAGTTGGCGTAGCGATCGCCCCCAAAATACTCGTAAAGCGATCGCTTGTCAATCCCTCTGTACTCACCCCTTGAACAATCGCTAAATAGTCTCCTGTGGTGCGGTCTCTAATGATGGTCGAACCGGTTAATTCTCCGCTTCCCGCCAGAAACACTAAGTTGGCAAACGTTTGTCCATCAGTTAGTCCGATATAATCTTGATTCTGATTAAAATCGGTAATCCAATCGGCATCACTCAGGAGCGCTCCCCCCGTCTCTATGCCGAGGACAAAGATATCGGCTCCTGTTCCTCCTGTGACGGTATCCGAGCCTAAGTCTCCATAGAGAACGTCGTTGCCTCGGTCTCCGTAGAGGCGATCGTTTTCTTGTCCTCCGTGAATCGTGTCATCTCCTTGACCTCCATAGACCGTATCATTCCCTCGGTTGCCGTTGAGGAAGTCGGCTCCTTGGTTTCCCGATAGGAAGTCATTCCCTAAGTCTCCATAGAGGCGATCGTCTCCCGTTTCTCCATAAATCCAGTCATCATTTTGACCACCGCGAGCCGTATCATTATCGGCTCCAGAGAAAAGCGTGTCATTGTCTTGATTGCCATTGAGGGAGTCGTCTCCAGACCAAGCATGAATACTATCACTTCCAGATAAACCCTGGAGGGTATCAATTAGCGAAGTGCCTTCAAGAATATCGTTATTGACTGTTCCAGACATTTGTATCTCTTGATTCCTTTGTACTAAGTTACACTTAATAATCGATTTTGTAATGGGTATGGTGTTGACTCAACACCCTCTCATTCTCATCCTAGATGAACCCTGTACCTGATAACAATATGAAGTGCTATCAATCTAGTTTTTCTGGCGTGCGTTGTAAGTATTGGAAAATAAGTTCAGCCGCGAGTTCATTACCGGCAATATTCCAATGGCTATCATTGGGTTTGTAGAGTTGTTCAAATTCTGAATATCCTTGAAAATAAGGGAAGAGATCGAGGAAATCAATCTCTGATTCAGTCAGTTCTTCTTGTAAGTATTGATTGGGTAAGCTAAAGTCCAAATCCTCTAGGTTCATTCCCAGTTCATCAATTACTTTTGCTTGCAGATTTGGGTTGACTTGCAGTTCATCAGGAATCAGAATCACAAGCAGCTCAATATTCTGGCGATCGCACAACTCTTTGATTTCTCTTAAATAAGTCATGGCTCCCCGGACTCTCGATTCTAGTTCTGAATTCTCCACCCTAAATAAATCACTTCTACCGATTTCAATTTGTAAATATTTCTCATCCGTGAGTGTGGGGAGATCGTCCTGATACTCTAGGTTGCCATGAATGACTTTTCCTTCATAACTGTTCTGAAGATCGATGAGGAATTTCCAAAATGAGAACACATAAGAATAGGATTCAATACTGCGTTTTGAATCATCAAAATCATTACCGATAAAGAAGCTCAGGATGACTCGATCTGGATTTAAGGCTAGTCCTTCAGTCACCAGCAGAGCCAGATAATCTTTTGGGGAAAGGTTAGGAATCCCCATATTAATGATTTCTACACGATCGTCTCGTTGTTTGAGTTTCTCTTCCAAGCGAGTATAATAGTTGTAGTTATAGGGAACAACACCATAAGCAAAAGAGTCTCCTATGCCCAGAATGCGGAAGGTGTTTGGCGCTTTTTCAACTTGAAACTCCACATCTTTGAATCCCTGAGAATTCAAGCGAAAGTTATATTCAGGTGCTAAGGGTTTGCCGCGAAAGCGATTGTAGGAGCTATCATGAAAAATGAAACTGGGATGCAAGTAGTTGTAGACTCGAAAGACAATTTCTGTTAATCCTAGGGAGATCAAGAGAATTAAGCCGATTTTAGCGAACGTTTGGCTTGCTTTTTTTAATCTCATGCGATAAAAAACAGGATTTATTGATCCGTCACACTAATATCTAAGCTAAAGTCTGTGGACTCGGTAGCTAGGACATCAATGATATACTCTCCACTTTCGGGAACTTGAGATTCCCAGTAGAGTAAATCATAGGCTTCTGGAATCAGTTCTCCTGTAGGATAGCGGATATTCAGGGTTACATTACCTTCAATTACCTTGACTTGCATGATCTGATCTTTTCTTACCCTGAGTAAATATCGCTGAATTTGCTGGCGATTGCTCTGAGAGTTGATTTCTATTCCTGTGGTTCCCGGTGCAAACTGAATCGTTTTGCTGTTAATTTCCAGTTCTGGTTCAAGAGTGGGTTCCGGGGTTAGCTCTGGTTCTGGAGTCGGTTCAACGGGAACATTCAACTGTTCAATTTCCAGTTGATAATCTGTTTCCTGTAAGCCTCGCAAGGGACTAACAATGATGGCATATTCCCCAGAAATAGGAAACTCTCCTTCCCAGAGGGAAATATCCGTGGAGCGATCGCCAATCGCCTCTCCTTCGGGAGTCAACAGCGTCATCAACACTCCATCCCCAGTAATAAACATCGAAAACCGATCCTCTTCCTGGGCAGAAATCAGATAATACTGGACTTCATTGGCTTTGAGCGATCCTTCCACCCTTGTCACTTCCCCCGGTTCAACCGTTAACCGTTCCTGATACGTGGTGGGTAAGCCAGGAGGGTTAGGGGTTTGAAGGGGAGTCGGTGAAGGGGAAGGGGATAGAAACGGTGAAGGAGATACAGACGGTGAAGGAAAGGGAGATGGAGACGATGCAGGAGATTCTACCCCAGGATTAACCGTTTCCACCCTATCCTGACGCAACCAAGCACTCACCACCATCCAAGACGTAATCCCTGCAACTAAGGCCACGATCGCCCCAATCATTGCTATTTTGGAAGCAGACATAGGCTCGGCACCTGAAGAACGTATAGAACTTTGATATTGAGATTGAGTATATTGAGGGGTAAGTGCTTGGTTTTTTTGCTCCGAAAAACGAGGGAGAACGGTTGCACCACCAAGCACGTGTAAAATGCGATCGGCACTTGGGAAGCGATCTCCCGGTTGTTCCGCTAACAGGCGCTCCAAAATCTGGGTAAACTGGGGACTGATGGAAGAACTCGGCAGCTTCCAACTCAGGGTTTGCGGATCGAACAATTCCCCTGGTTCCTTCCCCGTCAACAGCACCAACACCGTCACCCCTAGAGCATAAAAATCACTACTCGGATACGCTAAACCCATCTGAAGTTGTTCCCTGGGAGCATATCCCACCTTACCCACCGTTGTTGGCAAAGTTCCCGTTTCACTGCATAACTGTGTCGCCAGTTCTTTTCCTACACCAAAATCAATCAACACCGGCAACCCATCCCGTTGTCGCCACATCATATTATCCGGGGCAATATCGCGATGGATTACCCCTTGAGAATGGAGATATCCCAAAACCGGCAACACTTGAGCCAGAAACGTCTTGACTTCATCTTCCGCAAACACGTGCCCCTGTGCTGTGCGCTCATCGAGCAGAGTCTGATAGGATTTCCCCTCCACATAATCTTGCACTAAAAACAAGCGTCCCTCTTCCTCAAAATTGGCGCGAAACTGGGGAACTTGGGCATGTTGCAGTTTGTAGAGAATCGTTGCTTCCCGTTGAAATAACTCCTCAGCTTTCTGAAGTCCTTGAGGATTTCTGGCACTCGGGACAAACTCCTTAATGGCGCACAGTTCATTAAAGCGCCCCAAATCTTCCGCCAAGTAGGTACAACCAAACCCTCCTTGACCCAGAAGTTTAACTAACCGATAGCGATGTTGTAGAATCAAGCCCAAGGGTGATGACATAACAGATGTTTCCACTCACAACTCAATTGGATCTGGCGATCGCAATTGTTTTATTTTATTATATTTCCCCATCAATCCTCTTTTGCACCGGAAAATCGATTGATTTCTAATTGCAAATCTTCTACGGCTTGCTCAAGGTTCTGTAAAGCAAAATTGGTTTGTTCAAATGTTTCTCTGAGATAAGCCGCTGTATGTTCAGAATCCGAATTGAGTTTACTTACCGCTTCAGTAATCTGATTCGCTCCTTCTTTTTGCCGTTGAATATTGTCGCGCATGGACTCAATTTCTGGCCCCAATTCCTCCATATACTCTTTCGTGAAACTTTTCATTTGATCCACACCATTTTTTACAGAACTTTGCATCTCTTTCACAATCGGCTGAATCGTTTTAGCAATCATGGCAGCTTCTGTTGCTAAATGACTAATCTCTCTCGCAATCACCGTAAATTCTTGACTGCTTTCACGGGTATTTGTTCTAGCTGCTTCAATCGAAGCGTTCAGAGATAACATCTTAGTTTGTGTGGCGATTCCTGTTATCCTGTTAACAATCTGATTGACACTTCTAGAGTTATTATCAATTTTTTTTAATTGCCCCGATAGAATATCAACTGAGTGATTAAGAGCAGTAAATGTGGTTTCAAAACTTTCAATCTTATCCAATAAGATGTCAGACATTTCCGCTATAATCTCAGTATTTTTCCCCACCTTCTGACTGCCAACCACTTGGTTGTCAATCATGCCTTTGAGCTGGCGACTAGAATCTCGAATAAGCTGAGTAACTTGGGTTGATTCTAGCACTTGACTTGCCAAAACTTTTAATAAATTAATACTGTTTTTGAGATCTTCAGATAAATACCGAGTTTTGGTTTGATAGGTTTCTATGTACTCTAAGCACAGTCCAGTTAAAGGAACAAGATAGGCAATAACTTTCAAGAAATGGGCAATATTAAAATTATTGTCAAATAAAGCAGTTGAGCCAAAGGCCATATAAACTTGCGTAGCGACATTGGGAATTACACTAATGATTAATGAATCGGCAAAAATACTGGGTTCCTTTCGGTAAAACATGGGATATAACACCCAGCCACTCAACAGAAATAACAGCAAAGGAATCACATCCCAGGGACGCGTAATTAGCGAATTGGGAAACATTGTTTCTGGAAGATGGTGGCTGGTGGCGGAAAAGTAAATAATACCATAGGCAACAAATCCAAATACGATACTGACTGAAAAAATAAGTCTAAATCGTTTTTTAGAGTTTTTTTTAGCCGATGAATCGATGGAAGTATTCATGAGAAGAATCAAAACTCCACCGATCATAATTAGGGCATGGAATAAACGACAAATCGCCCAAGTAAAGGGGATTAAATTTTCAGGATCGGCAACAGTATTAATCAATCGATCGGAGGCTAAAGTATGAAAAGCATCCATAACTCCGGCAAAGAATAAAGCAATTCCTAATGTGGGAGTAATTGGATTGCCTTTGATACTATAATTGAGAAAACTTAACAGAACAATTAGAAGTGCCACACAACAAGCACTCCATTCTAAAATGGTATGTACAAAGCTGCCGGCTAAGGCATAGTGCATGGCATCAACGACTTGACTGTTTTCCCAATTTAGAGCATCTTGGAGATCGAAAGATTGGCCAGGTGTTCCAAAGTCAAGTCCTAAGAGATTTAAGCTAAAAGGGAGGATACAGATCAGGACGACTATCCAGGCAATCTGACTAGGAACTTTAGGTTTACTATGATAGATTGATGACATAGTATGTTTTTCTTCTTCAATTGAATATTCCTTTTAAAATACGGTATTTGACAATTAATAGTCATCGAACCATACAGGCAAGAATAATTTTGTCTATATTGAACAATTGTAAGATAATTATTTCTTGTTTATGACAACCTGAAAATAAAATGGGTTTTATGATTATACCAATAATACCCTTAAATTTTTTAATTAATATAGTGCTTCTTTCTTCTTGAGGAGTACAACGTGAAGCCTTAGACTCGAAGCAATACAAGTTATAGCGCATGGCTTCAGCAGGCATGGGATTAGGTTGAACTCTATAGTTTGAGTATTTCCCGGAAGCCTGTTCCTAGCCGTGATGGGTTTCTCTGAGCTGGCGTGACACTCAGGGATCTTCAGGGTGATTAACTAGGATAGGGATAGCGATCGAGATCGCTCGATAGGGGTATCTGAGGATAACAACGTATCGAGCAGACTCGATAGAACTAAAGCCCAGAGCTATTATTTCACCGTTGACTTGGACTCTAGGGGAGCATCAAGAACCTTGGCAATGCGATCGCGGGTTTTTTCTAAGTGAGCCTTAGTATAAGGTTCTAAGCCTCTGCCCCGTCGGCGCAAGGTGTTATCAATCCGATCTTCTAATTCCCGTAAGTTATACCAAGCTAGGGTAACGGCATCTTCAGGAACTCTAACTTGTCGTAAGCTCATCTTGCTTAAGACGGACACATATTCCCGTTGTAGAGCGCGACGGATACTGGAGAGGTTGGCGATATCTCCATCAATGACTTCTGTCCAAATGCTCTCTTGCAGGGTGGTGAAGAGTTCCGGTAATTTCAAGACTTCTTCTGTGGAATCAGTTTTTAACTCTAGATCTTGCAGACGGGAAAGACGGGTGGGAGACAGGAGATTTCGCAAAACAACCGTCTGTAAGAAGAGGAGGCGATCGCTAATTGGATAATCCAACTCAAACAAATCCGGGAATGCCCCCCAATGAGACCAACGAGAGGGCGCTAATTGGTTCAGCAACTGGGGTGAAAACTCAAAAGCTTTTGCGGAAAACACATTTTCATTGATCGATTCTAAGGCTGCTCGTTGCTTCTCGGCCGACAGGGGTTGAAAAGGCAAACTACCATTCGGATCGCCCGCATAATGGCGATTAAACGATTGCCCCCCCACATAGAGGGTTAAATTCATCGCATTGCGGAAATAGTAGAAAAACACAGCATCAAATAAATCCCGCATTTCACTAAAACTCTCTCCCGGAGCAGGCGATCGCCGATTTAACCGAGACCACATGGCTTGGGCATTTTCAAATTGCCATTGGGCATAGGTCAGAGGATCGCTACTGAGATCGAAAATATTCACCGCTGGGTCAAGACCACTGATAAAATCCTCATCCGTACCATAGGCTAATTCTGGTTCTGCCGCCCGTTGAGCAATTTGGCGCAATTCTCGCAATTCTGCTTCTGGAGAAATCGCATTTAGAGGTTTATATCCATATTCAATTGCCCAAATATCATAAGGCCCTAATTTAGTGGGGAAATAATCTCCTTGCGGTTTTCCTGGGGGCGCTAAATTCGGGGATACATAATCCATCACCGACCCCACCATTCCCAGAGTACGGGTAATCTCTGGGTTTTGTAATTCTTCTGGACTCAGGAGGGTACTGCCATGGAAATTATGCCGTAATCCTAGGGTATGACCGACTTCATGGGCGACTAAAAAGCGGATAAATTGTTGTACATAATTCTCCATTTCTGGGCTACTGGGCAACACATTGTGCATTAAAGAAAGGGAGGTTGACCCGATCGCCAATTGCCGGTTAAACTCTTTCGCAAAGCAAACATCCCGATCTAAGAGAGATTTGGCTAAGGGAAACCCAGAGAGGAGATCTTTTTTCTCTTCCGATTCTTCCGAAAGATCAACCCCCCGTAAGTAACTTTGTTCTAGGGTATCTTGGCAAAACCGTTGCAGTAAATTCTGTTGTTGTCCTCTTCCTGCGTCAGGATTGACTAAGGTTTGATATTGTCCTTTGATTAAGCGCACGACATTAGCATCAATCAAAATATCTGCATCTAAAATTTGTCCAGTCAGGGGATTCGTGCGGGAAGGACCAATCCCATAAAAACTGGGTTCAAAGGAACTTGACCAGCGCACCACATTGTAGCGAATATCGGCTGGAGTCCAGTCCGCTTGATCGGGCATTTGTCGGACTTCGATCGCCTGGGGTAATCCGGCTTTGGCGAAGGCTTCATTCCACATCAAAATCCCTTCTTTGACCACCTGGCGATATTCGAGGGGAACGGTATTTTCAATCCAAAAGACTAAGGGTTTTCCTGGCTGGATATTCCAACGATTAATGTAGCGCACAAAGGGATCGCGGCGATCGCTATTGCCAAAGTCCTTATAGGCAGTTAAAAAATAACCCACGCGCTCATCGGCTAACCGAGGCTGATAGTCATGGGTTGGCAATGGGGAAAAACTATAATGCACGGCTAAATTGAAAGCGCGGCTATCCGGCAGGCTGGATAACCCGAAGCCCCCCCCTCGAAAGCCATAGAGGGCTTCAATTTCCAGATTTTCGGGAAAATTCTCGACTTCTGTAATATAAGAACTATCTGGAGCTACTGAATAGGTGCCATCGAGCAGATAGGGTAAAAACGTGGATAAGCCACTGAGATCCCCTTCTCCCATGACTAGATTGCTGACATCAATCAGTAGGGATTTCCGTTCTGGATGAACACTTTTAATTTCTAAGGAATACAGTACCGAATCGCTAAAGCCGTCCTGGAGCGATCGCGCCAAAGGATCGCCCGGATTCGTGCGAAAATTGGTTTGGGGAACCACAAATTGCACCCGGTCTTGCACTTCTCGAAACTGGAATAAAATCTCCCCTATGGGCATTCCATTTAATAAAAATCCTTCGCCAATACCACTCGATAGGGTCATCACGCATAAGAAATTTCGGTTCAGTTGTTCGGGGGCAATTTCTAAATAGAGATGCTTATTTTTTTCGGTCTTGTAGAGGGGAAATAAACCGTCCTGTTTCTGAGTTCCTTCAATCACCTGATCGAAGGATTTAGGTGCTTTAGACTCTGATGCTTCTTCGGATTTGATCCGATCTTCGATAGTCTGGGAAACCTGTACGACTGGTGTAACCGACCGATCGACAAATGTGCCCCAACTGGGCAAGATCGTGACCGCTAGAAATCCCAGAATTAAACCGGCAATTAGATATAGTCTTTTCATACCCCAATCCAACAGTTAAGCGTTAGTTTTGATTCCATGATTAGATCCCCTATCCTCCCATCTCCCTATTTCCTCATCCTCTTTTTCAGGGGGGTAAGGGGGGATCAAGAAGTCTGTTGATGACCCATTACCCAAACTTGGTAGAGTCCCCAAATGGCCATAGCCCGCAAATAATGACTAGCGCGGAAGGTTCTGGCTGCGGTAATGGCTTCTGGGGTGCGAAATTGTAGCCCATGGGTATAAATTTGATTGACCACAGCTTCCGCAATAGTAAAGGCTTCGGCTTTCATTCCCTGTTGTAACATAAATGCGGCTAATCCGAAGTTAATTCCTGTCCAGATTTCTAGGGGATGGGTCGCCTTGGGGTTTTCTGGCGAGCCATCGAGGTTAACACCATTGGCTACACCTAGAGCTGCTCGATCTGGGTTTTGGATCTGATTAAATTGGGTGAAACAGGTGTGATAGATGGTTTGTAGGGTGGTTATAGTGCAGTCAGCGGGCACAATGGGCGGTAAGTTTAATAACTGGGCATAAAATTGACCGCAGAGCTGATCGGCCATGACAACTTGCGATCTGCTTTGGCTATCCAAGTTATAATATGCTCCATTCCAGAGCGTTTTTTGATACAGAGGTTTAGACTGGTCTAACCAGGTTGACCATTGTTCAATTTGAGCTTGGAGGTTGGGATCTGGGGAGTCTTGAGCGTTTTGCAGGTGTTGACCGATCGCGATCGCCCCTTCTAAAGCTGCTAACCATAAGCCTCCACAATAGGCACTGATGCCCTTAAGCTGCCAATCATCAAAGGTTTGATCGGGCGCTCCTGAGTTTTCGGGGATGCCATCGCCATCTTGATCAAAGGTTTTTAGATAATCCAGGGTTTCCACAAGAGCGAACCAGCACTCTTGCAAAAATTCTAGATCCTCTGCTCCTGTCCACAGAAAATATCGATAGACTTGCAAGACAAAATCGCATCCTAAATCTTTCCATAGGTTGCAGTCTTGATAGCTGGTGTAATTCGTTTTATCCCAGGGATGTTCGTTGGGAGCGCCTAGATCGTGGGGGGTAGCACTGGCAATTTTGCGCACGGCTTGCGCTTGATTATAACCGATAATTCTCGGGGTATTATCCCCTTGGGGAATGGCGCGAGCAAAGGCTAACATCACGGCTTTTTCAAGTTTCGGCCACAATCGGGTTAAGGCAAAACCGCCATAGAGCCGCACGTCTAAACTTTCATACCAGCGATAATCTAAACATTCGAGTACCCCAAATTGACCGATGGGGTCATTTTCCATGCCTGCTGTCCACAGGGTTCCACCGTCGGCGAGTAGGTAAAGTTCATTAAACAGAGCCATTTTCAGGGGTTCGGGAAATCCCGAATCGCCTAAAATGGGTTTGCGCCAATCCGCGATCGCCTCTTTCCAAGTATCTGAATGTTTGAGTGCCGTGCGTACCATTGACCAGGCATTTTTACCGTTGCGCCCGAAAAAGTCTGTATAACGACGATAGTAGCCGATCGGTTGACCCACAGTTTCTTCGCCAGTTGATGGTAATTGTCCAGAAAAGTCACTTCCCGCTTGCGTATAGCCAAATTGGGTAACGGGAAAGTCCCAAGCGAGGATAAAGGGAATTTTGCGAGTCCGTCCGGGTCTGAGGGTAAAGCGGACGGCGATCGCACAGGCGAGACGTTCCCCGGATGCGGCTGGGGTTTCGTCTTCTGAGTCGGACAAAGACCCATCGGTAGCAAAGGGAGACCAAACCGCATCTCCACTACTGGTAGGGTCCCAACGGGTATGGTAAAAGACTTCGACGGCTGGATTGGCGATCGTGGCGATCGCCCATTGCCCTTCCCCTTCTTCGGGGATCTCATGGGTACTCAGGCGACTCATTAAGCATCCCACCCGAAAGTTATTTTCGATCCATCGATTATAGTTATCCGTACTTTCGCCCCATTGGGGTTGATACTCGTAAACTGGCGATCCATCATCCCGAACCGTAATTTCAGGGGTTTTAATGGCATTGGTAAACCAACCCACCGTATTTTCCCAGGTAAGCATAATGCTGAGGGTGAGGGGCTGATCCGTGGGGTTGTGGGCTGTCCATTCAAAGATAGCTAAGGGATAGCTCGTTTCTTGATAATTGTGGGGAATGATGGGTGAAAACTGTTCGCACAGCAGATGGGACTGATAGACCCCTTCGTAGTGATACCAGCTTTGGGGATAAAGGGCACTGTAGGTTCCCGTTTGTTGGATGGCGCTGGTGGGAGGATACCACTGCCAACTGCTCAGAGTTCCATCTGTGGGGGGTTGGGTACTGAGGGCATAGGTTTTGCTGCGTCCGTCTGCGGTTTCTTCAAAGACACTAAATTGACACGCGGGTAAGGTTTTGAAGATATGTTCTCCCCCATCAATATGCCAGAGGTTAAAGTCTCCCCTGGGCGATCGCCCGATGCATCCTGCACCTAAGCCACCCAGGGGCATTCCATGCCAAGGGCCATCATCTAAATTGGAAGCATAACGCACGGTGTAAGGGTTGTCCCACCCTAAACCGAGGGGGCGTTGCCATGCACAGGAAGGAATCTGGGGTTGAAAGGGTTGATTGGTCATAGGGTTTATTCTACAAGTCTCGGCGCGATAGTAGGGCAATTCTCCAGGTGCCGAGGACAAAGGAGAAACAGGGATGATCCCCCACAGGAATCAGGAGTTTGGCGACGGGTAGGTGCCCCAAGGGAGCCTGAAGGCTAAAGGTTAATCGATCGTAATCTAACCAGATTTCTTGCGATCTCCACCCCACTCTCTGGCCAAATTCAGCATAGTTCTGATAGCTGAGGTTCCAGATTTGCTGTTGGATCGAAAACCCAAAATGATTGTAGCTATGTTCTCTCCACAGGCGATCGAGCCATTGGAGATCGGAGGTAGGGATAGCCAGAGCATGGGACTTGTTGATGTAGCCTTCTGAGGCGCGATCGCTTAACTCTAATAATATCCGGCCGGTTTCTTCATCTGCTTCTTTCCACTGTTGTACTACCAGCAGATCTTCTAGCGTCTGATAAGTTGACTCATGAGGAATTACGGTTTTCATGGGTATTTTTTCTTCATTGCTCCCTTAATTCATGATAGCGCTTTTAGGCTCTTTTTCTCAATACACTACCCTTGTTCTCAGTGAACTCACTATGATATAAATCAAGAAACTTGACACGATCATCTGGCACTAATTTATGTCTTCTCCGTTGGAAACCTGCCTCCTAAAAAACTTGGATTATATCCCCTACCTTGACGATCGAGGACAATTCCCCGAACAATTCTCTAAAAAAATTGGAGTTTATGCTATTTTTAACGAAAATAAAACATTACAACTGGTTCATTATTCACGGGATATCTATCTAAGCCTAAAACAACATATGGTGCGACAACCTCAAGGATGTTATTGGGTTAAAGCCTATGTGATTGACAAACCGAACCGCAGCCAATTAGAACAAATCAAAGAAGCTTGGATTACTGAAAATGGCTCAATTCCCTTGGGCAATGATACACAGTTCAGTCAATGGACCGATCCCATCGATGCTAAGGTGTCCATGACAGATGAAGAAAAGGCAAGTTATGAAACCAGTGATGAATTAGGGCAAATCAAGCTTTTAAAAACGGTAGCTCGCCGAGTTCAAGAGGAAATCTTAGAGCGTTTAGAGTCTCGGAAAATTCAAGATTCGTTTCGGTTTAATCCGAAGTTAAAAGAAAAAGGATTATTGGACTTGAAGTAAGATAGGACGGGGAATGGGAAAACTATTTTTCCTATTGCCTATTCCCTTTCGCTAGACTTCCAAAGAACTTGACTGACTTTCTCCCAAGTTTTCTGGGCTACCTCCTTAATTTGATTTCGATTATACCATTTCTGAAACTCTTGCTCATATTCAACATCAGTCATCTGGTAAGTATTCCAGGTTTTTAGACCTAGGAGTAGTCCCCAGGTCAAAACTACATAGATCGACCAGGACAACGTGCCAACACTGACTAAATTAATGAGGACGAGAAAACTATTAGCAATAATATATTTACCAGCATCTTTCTTTAAGGTTTGATAACGCTGGATATCAAATTCTTTACGATGTTTCAGCTTGCCTTGTTTATCTAGCCACTCTTGCTCGGCAGCTTTTAACTGTTCAGGGGAAATTTCTAGTTCTGTGGCAATTTCCACCAACTGTTCATAGGAAAACTCTTCTAAATGATTTTGGCGAGCGATCGCCAACTGCAAAATCTGTTGAAGATCCTCTTGGCGATAGGAACGAGAGATAGGCGACGAAGAACCAGACATCATCTTAAAGTTATAGGAGAATCAGAATCCAATCATTGACCAGGGGAGGGGGAGTGAGAGTGAAGGTAGGATAACGTTTGCCCCCATCTATTATGCCGAAGTTTAACCGATCCAGACAAGGGGAGGGGGAAGTGTTAACTCTAGGATTGAGAGCAAGAGAATAGGCAGATTCTAAACCTTTAAGCCGAACTGTTCAAGGACGGATAATCCCCCCAAAACGTCCTTAACCCTCAATTAGCCGACGATTACAATAGAGAGAGCGAGGCGCACCCCTCCCCTTATGTGATGCAATCTCAAAATCAGAGGTGTCTTATGAACGGCAATATTCGTGTGGGCAGTCTTTTTGGCATTCCCTTTTATATTAATCCCTCCTGGTTTCTGGTTCTCGGTTTAGTGACGTTGAACTATGGAACCAACCTCAGTGCTACTTTTCCCCAACTCGGTTTAGCTCTACCTTGGATTTTAGGATTAGGCGCTGCTCTGCTACTCTTTTCTTCTGTTTTAGCCCACGAACTTGGCCATAGTTTGGTTGCTATCCGTCAGGGGATTGGGGTGAATTCGATTACTTTATTTCTCTTTGGGGGACTAGCGAGTTTAGAAAAAGAATCGAAAACCCCTGCTGAAGCCTTTTGGGTGGCGATCGCAGGTCCTGCGGTGAGCTTAATTCTCTTTGGCCTGTTTACAGGTATCGCTATATATGCTCCCCTGAGTGGCCCCATAGCCGCCATTATTGAGCTTATCGCCTACATTAACCTAGTTTTAGCCTTTTTTAACCTCATTCCTGGTTTACCATTGGATGGGGGCAATATCCTTAAGGCTCTAGTGTGGAAAATCACTGGCAACCCAAACCGAGGTGTGGTGTTCGCCAGTCGGATGGGACAGGCGATCGGTTGGTTTGGGGTGGCGATCGGCGGACTCTCCCTGTTTAATATTCAAATGGTTCTGTTCGGTGTACCCATTGCTGGTAGTATTTGGACACTCTTGATTGGTTGGTTCCTGTTGCAAAATGCGGGTCGCTCGGCGCAGTCAGCAACCCTGCAAGATATTCTCACTCACCTGAAAGCAGAAGATGCAGTTTATACCGAAAGTCCCATCGTTGTGTCTAATCTCTCCTTGCGCGAGTTTGCCAATAACTATGTCATTGGTCAAAAGCAATGGAAAAAGTTCCTAGTCATTGATGCTGAAGGTCTTCTGTTAGGGACAATCTCCATTGATGATATGCGATCGGTTTCCACCTCTGAATGGCCTGAAACCACGGTTGAATCCTTAGTTAAACCGACTCCTACTTCAGAAACGATCCAATCCAATCAAAACCTCTTAGAAGTTGTGAAACTCTTGCAAGAAAAACAACTCTCTGAACTACCAGTGGTTCGCGAGAATGGTAGTTTAGTCGGCTTACTGGATAAGACAGAAATCGCCCGCTTGGTTCAACAGCAAGCCTAATCAATTAACCAGTAATATCTGTAGGGGCGAAAAAATGCGCCCCTACAGATATTGTACCCAATCCGGCAAGAATTCAATGTGGATACCGTCAGGAACTTTAACCTTTCACTCCTTGAGCCAACCTGCCCCATCCCTTTCTCATTGCTTTACTCGCCAGTTGTATTTGTTCTTTCGGCGCTTGGAAAATGGCCCAAAAGGGGATTAAACATCGGCGTAACCGAGAAAAACTCAAATCCAGCCAACCCAGATTATCATCGCGATCGGAGGAGGGCGATGATAATCTGAATAAACTGTTAGCATAAACAGCTAAGGGGAACGGGGTAGCCCAGTTCTCCGTCTACAAACCCCCCAGTTGCGTCATTCATACAACCCGGAGTAATCGATTCAATGTGTGGAATTGTTGGCTACATTGGTACTCAAGAAGCGAAGGATATTCTCCTTTCTGGATTAGAGAAGCTGGAATATCGAGGTTATGATTCGGCAGGCGTTGCTATGATTTCTGAAGGCGAACTACACGCCATCAAAGCTAAAGGAAAGTTGTATAATTTGCGCGATAAGCTCAGGGGGGTTGAAGACAAGGCACGGGTGGGAATTGGCCATACTCGATGGGCAACCCATGGTAAACCGGAGGAGTATAATGCCCATCCCCATACCAATACACAGGAAACGGTGGCGGTGGTGCAAAATGGAATTGTGGAAAATTATCGGGAACTGCGAGAAGAACTGAAGGCGAAGGGTCATGAGTTTGTTTCCGATACAGACACTGAGGTGATTCCCCATCTGATTTCTGACTATTTATCGAGTCATCCCAGTTCCTTCCTAGAAGCAGTCAGGCAAACAGTGAACCGGTTAGAGGGGGCGTTTGCCATTGCTGTCATTTCGACTCAATTCCCCGATGAACTGATTGTAGTCCGCCAACAAGCTCCCCTGGTGATTGGATTTGGTCAAGGGGAATTTTTCTGCGCCTCGGATACTCCTGCTCTGGTTTCCCATACCCATATTATTTTGCCCTTAGATAACGGGGAAATGGCTCGTCTGACTCCCTTGGGAGTTGAAGTTTATGATTTTCGGGGAGAGCGACGGGTTAAATACCCCCAAACCCTGAACTGGAATCCCAGCAGCGCAGAAAAACAAGGATTTCGCCACTTTATGCTCAAAGAAATTTATGAGCAACCAACGGTTCTACGAACCCAACTCGATGCCTATTTTGACCCGGAATGGTATCTCCAACCCCAGGACAAAAGCCGTTCTAGCCAGTCTTCCCCGTCTGTCTCCTCCCAGGGACTGGTGCAACTCAATTTGCCTAAGAGCTTGTATGAAAACTTAGAGCAAATTTATATTGTGGCTTGTGGAACCAGTTGGCACGCGGCGCTAGTTGGAAAGCATTTACTGGAGCAGTGGGCGGGTATTCCAACTTGTGTTCAATATGCCTCGGAGTTTCGCTACTCTCCCCCTCCTTTAACAGCCAATACGTTAACCATTGGGGTTACTCAGTCGGGAGAAACGGCCGATACTCTGGCAGCTTTAGGGATGGAACAGGAGCGGCGCAAGGCCCACCCTTTAAGTACCTATCAACCTCGAATGCTGGGCATTACAAATCGGCCGGAAAGTTCGTTGGGTCGGTTAATTCCTTATATTATTAATACCCATGCCAATTTAGAGGTGGGAGTGGCAGCAACGAAAACGTTTAGCGCTCAGGTGATGGCGTTTTATGCTTTGGCGTTGGATTTAGCCGATCGCCGCCAGTCCCTGAAACCGGAGGTTATCGAGAGTATTATCAAGAAGTTACGGGAATTGCCAGCGCTGATTGAGAGGTTGATTGAAGAGCAGGATCGTTATATTGGTGAGTTGGCCCATCAGTTTAATGAAACGAGCGATTTTATCTTTTTGGGTCGGGGAATCAATTTTCCTATTGCCTTAGAAGGGGCATTGAAGCTCAAAGAAATCAGTTATATTCATGCGGAAGGCTATCCGGCTGGCGAAATGAAACACGGCCCCATTGCCCTGTTAGATGCAAAAGTGCCGGTTGTGGCGATCGCAACTCCTGGAGATCTCTATGAAAAAGTGCTCTCCAATGCCCAAGAAGCCAAAGCCAGAGATGCTCGCCTAATTGGAGTGACTCCTAAAAACTCCCTCGAAGCTCAGGATATTTTCAACCAAATCTTAGCCATTCCCACGGTCGATGAGTTTCTCTCTCCTTTGGTTACAGTGATTCCTCTCCAGTTACTGGCTTATCATATTGCTGCCCTTAGAGGTCTCGATGTCGATCAACCTCGCAATCTGGCTAAGTCCGTGACCGTAGAGTAGGCGGATGAGGGGAGACGCGGGGACACGGGGACATGGGGACACGGGGATAGCCGATTACCTATTCCCTATTTCCTGTTACCTATTACCTATTGCCTATTGCCTCACGGATAAAAAAAACTTTTCTATGCAAGTCTTCCCTTTCCTAGAGTGTTATGCTATTGTGAGGAAGTAACAAGAAAAATAATTCCTAGCTGTTCTTGTTCTCTAATTCTGCAGAATCCTCACGAGAAACCTAACTCGCTACTAGGAAAGTACACATAGAAAAGATTTGACAAACTTCAAATATGAATCAAGGTTGTATGAAACAACAGGTTGTTCACCCAATGTTTAAACTGCAAACCAAAGTGAAATCATTGGTGGATTCCAATATCCTGAAACCGACAGATGGCATTTGGAAAATGGCATTTTTGTATGGCGATCAGTGGAAATATTGGAAAAAAGAATTGAAAGCCTATGACTTCTCTATGCAAGACCCAGTTAGTGAACTCCTGGCCGTAGAAGAATGGGAAGACTAATGCCATGCTAGGGGTAAAGAACCAATTATCAAAAAAATAGGTCTCAAACCCCAAAACTCCTTTATCCCGTAATGGCTGAAAGTGCAGAATCTAAAGCTTGCGCTAATCGTTCAGCATTGGGGAATCGATCGCGGGGTTTAGGAGCTGTCGTCTTTTCAATCACGTCCCGCAGAGGTGGAGCGATCGCTTCCACGGACTGCAAATCTAAACGATAGGAGAGAACCCGGCGGCGTTTATAATACTTAAGCGGCTGCTCTCCAGTCAGTAAAAACACCAGAGTTGGACCGATCGCATATAAATCCGATTGGGTTACTGGTTGTCCTCGATCCTGTTCGGGGGCACTATAGCCCTCTGCTCCAATCCGAGTTCCCAAGGGCGTTCCAATCTCCTTAACTGCTCCAAAGTCAATCACCACAATCTGACGATCTAAGCGACGTAGCAATAGATTCGCCGGTTTGATATCCCGATGCACAATCGGGGGTGATTGGCTGTGCAAGTAACTCAAAATCTGGCAGGTTTGAATCATCAACTCAATGGCAACTGGTGCAGAAAACGGCCCCTGCTGATAGAGCAAGCGCTCTAAATCCTCACCATGGATTAACTCCATTGCCAAATACTTTTTACCCTCCTCAATAAACGAATCAAAAAAGCGAGGAATTCCGGGATGGTTTAACCCCTTCAGGGTGCGAGCTTCCCGGTCAAACAACTCCCTAGCCTTAGCAATGCGGGCTAAATCAGAATTCATTTCCTTAAGCACGATTAACGGAGATGAATTTTTTTTCGATGGAGGAGGATAGGCCAAATAGGTTGTTCCCATACCCCCTTGACCTAAAATTCGCAAAATCCGATAATCCCGCACTTGTTTTTCAACGTGCAAGGGTTGACCACAATGGATACAAAACAAATTATTCGGAGCATTGCCTTCATGGGTGCATCCTGATGTCGTTGGAGGGAGAGCAATCATCTGATTTACAAAGGTAAGCTCTAAAATTGGCCCCCCAGCAGCTAACTGGATCAGACTTTTACTCTCGACGATCATTTGGGAGATGGCTTGATGGTTCACTAGCGTGCCATTTGTGCCTCGGTTAGTGACTCTCCAGGCGATCGCCTCATCCGTCTGATGGGGAATGGGTTCTAACTCCAAATGATACCGAGACACCAAATCATTAGAAAGCACCACTTCATTATCCTGGGCCCGGCCAATACGAACTTTCCCTTGAGGAGGAAATTCCCAGGTTTGCAGCGGCTCTCCTTTCTTCGGATCTAATAGAGTGAGGGCGATCGTCCCTTGTATCATCTTGACGTATCTCAAACAGTACAGAACAATTCAATATTGACTTAACGGCTTAATCCTCCTAAATTAGGGCGCACCTTGGCCCGAACTAGAACCACCGTAATATTGTCATGACCATTATGTTCGTTAGCCAAATCTATTAAATCACTCACTCCTCGCTCCAGATTGACACGAGAACTCATCAGGGGTTCAATATGCGTCCCTACATGCTTTTCTACTAAATCATTATCCGTCAGTCCATCGGAGCTTAATAGCAATAGACTATCTTGATTAAGTTCAAAACAATAAATATCCGGTTTGACAAAATCGTTGTGGCGTGGGCCTAATGCTTGAGTTAACTGATAGGCATCGGGACGAGCAAAGGCTAATTCAGGTTCTAATCCGCGCTTAATTTCCCGTTGGGCAACATCATGGTCTTGAGTCAGTGCGCTTAACCCCTGTTTTCGACTAAACATGTATAACCGACTATCGCCCACATGGGCAACAGCCACATGAACATCCTGAATTAAGACCAAAACCAAGGTAGTTCCCATTCGTCCGCTTCCGGTACGACTTTGGGATTGATTAATGTCATAGATGGCTTGATTAGCCTGTAATATGCCTTCTCCAATACATTCAGTCGAAGGTAGACGAGAGTCAGAATCGGGTAAATCAAACCAATGGGTTTGAAAATACTCTTTGAGGGTTTTCACTCCAACCATACTGGCTTCTTCTCCACCAGCATGTCCACCCATCCCATCACAGAGAATATACAAGCCTTTGGCATGGATAGTACGCCCAGTTTTATCTTCAATGCGTTCTAGTTGGGTATGAATCAGAAAACTATCTTCATTGTGGTCTCGTTGCATCCCCTTATCCGTTGCCCCCGCATAATCGAGGCTAAACAGTTGCATCGGTAAAACCACAGTGGGCATATCTTCAAAGGGGGCACCTGTGGAACTGGGAAACTGGGTAGGGGCAGATGGAGAAAATGCAGCGGGGTTATAGTCGTTGTAGTCAATAGGTTGGGTTTTGTCCTGATCGAGTTCTTCTTCAGAATAGAGGGGGGCAAGGCTTTCGGGATCGTTGTCTAGGTCTGGATGGCCTTGTTCTTCGGCTAAAATGTCTTCTAGGCGATCGCGTAGTTGGTCAATGGAGGTCATTTTTTCCGCTTTCAGGTCTTGAAAGAGGGTGAGTAACGATCCCACTTGAGTCATATCTGATTGTTGAAAGAGTTTTTGCCACAGTTTACCTAACTCTTTAAGGGTGACTGCTTCTGGGTTGCCATCGGGATATAAGCATTTAAGGCACAGAATTTCATCTTCATCGAGCAGAAGGTTGTCTAGTTCTAGGAGGCTTTGGCAACAATGGACGATTTCGAGCTGTTCCCAGAGATCGATCATCTCATGGAACATAAAGATAATTTGCTCTGAGGGCATGTTTTCTTCCCTCCACAGATCGACCACTTTTTTCCAGTCTGAACGGTCTTCGATCGCCGTAACTGTTTTGTTTTCGTCTTCCAGCCAAGATTCCTGCAGGGAAGGGACACGATGGCGATCCATTTCATTGAGTTGTGATTCTAGCGCTCGATAAATCTGGGCGAGTTCTGGAAGAATAACTTGTGCATTGGGTGAGATATCCATAGGGTTGTTTAAGGTTAGTCTTGAGCTTGATTTGGGAGAATTGTTAATTAGTACGTCTGGAGATTCTGGGAATCCAGAATAGTGGCTTAAGAATAGATAACAATCATCAGGGGAGTTGGACAACCGGGTGGACGGTGGCGATCTGTGACTCATCGCTAATGCGATAAGGCTGGGCATTGCTGCGCAATGAGGCTAGGCATCGCTACACAATCGCACAATCTCTTGCACCTTTCAGGATAGCAGGTTAGATTTCCCATGGTCATTTATTGTCTCAGTTTGATGATTCAATGAAGAGCCGTTTAATTGTGTAACAAATTGCAAAAATGATGTCTGAGCTATCCGATCGCAATCTTAAGATAATTGGAAGGAGAGGATTAAAAAATTGACTCAACCTCCTTCCGCTACTCCTGTTACTCCAAGGATAACCCTTGCTAAGATCATGTCTGTTACCAGAGCCTTACCCTCAATTCAACCCCATTTACCTAAAATTCCTAAAATCAGTTCCACCGTATCTGCCCTATTAGCTGTCTTTTTGGCGATCGCTTCTTTATCCTTCGCTGCCATTTTCATTCGCTTGAGTGAACGAGAGCTAGGCCCATTTTCTACGATTTTCAACCGGTTTTGGATTGCCTTTATCGTTTTGGGGGTGGTTTATGCCCTAGAACACTGGAAAAGCAGCGATTCTCTAGCTCCCAACCCAAACGTTGAACCGCTCAATCGACGGGATGTGATGTTGTTAATCAGTGCAGGGGTGATGTTTTGGGGATGTTTGGCCTTTTGGGCTTGGTCTTTGACTCTAACCGGTGTCGCCAATTCTACCATTTTACATAACCTAACGCCTTTATTTACAACTCTGGGGGCTTGGATCATTTTCCGTGAGTCCTTCGATCGGCCGTTTTTAATGGGCTTACTCATTGCTCTGATTGGGGCGATTGCTCTGGGACTCGATGATTTCCAAGTTGGCGCTGAACATCTGAATGGAGATATTGCCGCCCTATTATCGGCTGTCTTTTCTGCTGCCAATTTAATGTTAATTGAAACTCTGCGCCACAAATTTCCCGCTACGGTAATCTTAATGTGGTGCTGTGGTGTCGGCGCAATTCTCTCCCTGCCGGTTGTTTTATTGGCTGAAGACCAACTCTTTCCGATTACAGTATCGGGATGGCTCTCTGTGATTGCCTTAGCGGTGATTTGTCAAGTGGTGGGACAAGGATTACAAGCCTATAGTCTCAAGCGTCTGTCTTCGGGTTTAGTGGGAATTTTCCTGTTACTCGATCCGGTTTTTGCCGCGATGATTGCTTGGATGGTTTTTGCTGAAGGATTAACGTTGATTAATATGATTGCTTTTGCTACGGTTTTAGGGGGAATTTATCTAGCTAAATCGAGTCAATATAGCGATCGCATCCTCAGTCAAGAGTCATCTACCTAGAATGGTTGGGTTAATCGCCATCCATCTGTAGGGGCGAAAAAATCTTCGCCCCTACTTGATCGACGATAGTATCATGGTGAGTTAAGTTTCTAGTTATATCATTTCTGAATTTTTAATTGATATTAGGTCTACAGTCATGAGTTCCCATATCCTGGTCATTGAAGATGAAGAAAAACTCGCTCGTTTTGTGGAGTTAGAACTGCAATACGAAGGATACCAGGTAAGTGTTGCGGGGGATGGGTTGACGGGATTAACTCGTATTCGAGAGTTGAAACCCGATTTAGTGATTTTAGATTGGATGTTACCAGGGTTAAGTGGAATTGATTTATGTCGCCGTTTACGCCAAACAGGAGAGAATGTCCCAGTGATTTTGTTGACTGCTAAGGATGAAGTTGGCGATCGCGTTGCGGGATTGGATGCGGGTGCGGATGATTATCTGGTCAAACCCTTTAATATTGAGGAATTATTGGCCAGGATTCGGGTACAAATTCGCCGAGTGCAGAAATCGGAGCGCGAGTATTTAGCCTTTGAGGATCTCAGTTTAGATCGCAGGTCGCGGGAAGTCAAGCGCGGCGATCGGGCGATCGAGCTAACCGCCAAAGAATTTGATTTGTTAGAATATTTGCTGATGCATCCCCGCCAAGTTCTCACCCGCGACCAGATTTTAGAACAGGTTTGGGGCTATGATTTTATGGGCGACTCCAATATCATTGAAGTTTATATTCGTTATCTGCGCTTAAAGTTAGAAGCTAATGAAGAAAAACGATTAATTCAGACGGTGCGCGGTGTCGGCTATGTTTTGCGGGACTAGATTGATTTATTCTCTAGTAGGTAAAACGTAAGGCTCTAAATTTACCGTTGTTTTAATACCACCAAAGTAATATCATCAAACACTTTTTGTTGCCCAATAAACTGGCGGACTTCTTCAATAATCAGATCGCGAATTTGCATCGCTGAATATTGCCGATACTGTTGTGCTAATTGAGTTAATCGCTCTAACCCATAAAGTTCATTCTCCATATTTTCCGCTTCTGTAATGCCATCTGTGTATAAGATAACAATATCATCTCGATTTAAGATGATCTCTTGTTGAGCAACAAATTCACCAATCTCCAATTCCAAACCAATAGGGAACCCTAAATCCAGAGTATCGATCAATTCCAGTTGTCCATCGGCTCGAACTAGGATAATTTCTTCATGTTGACCACTAACCTGAATCACTCCACATTCATAGTTCAGAATAGCTAAACTCATATTTTTGTCAGAGTTCATGCGTTCCAAGTTTTGATATAAGGTTTGATTAACTATTTCTAAAAAATGAATCGCATGGGTTTCCTGGATATTTTCTAGAGTGCGAATAACCGTTTGCGCCATTAACATCAATACTCCACTTTCTAAACCATGACCGGTTACGTCTCCGATACTAATTTTAATGCGATCGCCTTGCTTTAATACATCATAATAATCTCCTCCTACTTCATCCGCAGGCTCCATAAATCCCGCAATATCCAAGTTTTCCACAACTTCTAATTCAGTTTGCTTAGGTAACACCATCTGTTGAATCTTTCTGGCGACATCCACTTCTGAACTCAAGCGTAGATTTTCGGAAGTTAGTTGTTCATTTAATGTTTGAATTTCTGCGTTAGCTAAAGCCAGTTCGGCAGTTCGTTTTTCTACTTTTTGCTCTAAATTACGGTATAAATATGCATTTTCTAGAGCGATCGCCGCTTGTCCTGAAAGAACCTGTAGTGTATTTACTCTATCATCCGTAAAAGCACCTGTAGTTAAGTTGTTCTCTAGATAAACCATACTAATTAATTTACCCTGATTGACTAGGGGTATACAGAGAATTGATTGAGATTGATTGGTTTTAATATAAGGATCTCGAGTAAAATTGCCAGAATAACAAGCATTATTTAAGACCAAGCTTTCCTGCGTTCTAGCAACATAGTTCACGATCGCATGACAAACCGTATTAGATTCTGTTACGGGTTGGTTCTGAAGGGCTACAATCTCTTCAGAATCAACACTTCCTGATGCTTCAATGACTAAATTGTCTTCATTAACAATAATCAAACATCCAGTTTGTGCCCCCGCATTTTGCAGAATAATATGCATTAACTCTACCAGCAATCTATCTAAGACAATTTGTCCAGAAATAACTCGATTAGCTTTAA
Organism: Roseofilum sp. SBFL; assembly: GCF_017746885.1. Classification (NCBI taxonomy): domain Bacteria; kingdom Bacillati; phylum Cyanobacteriota; class Cyanophyceae; order Desertifilales; family Desertifilaceae; genus Roseofilum; species Roseofilum sp. SBFL. The sequence continues at coordinate 25,833 of NZ_JAGHZH010000133.1, forward strand.
AAATTGTATCGATATCTAGGCTGGAGCCAAAGTTGCTGTCACTCGTTTTTGATAGGTTTGTCTCTATGGCAGTGTTATTAGTTGTGGGTGAAAAATTTGCCATATCCGAATTATTATTTGAACTAGAGCGAGTAGGGTTCGATATGCGATCGGAATCATCTGTCGAGCTAGTAACTGCTGAAACTCGAAACAATTGGGGATAGTTTTCTTCCAAATGCCTTACCTTCGCTGTTGCTCCCCAGCGAGAATAGCAATAACGAGCCTCCATCATGTAAGCGCGGGCTGCAGTTTCGTGACCCCAATCCAGATAAAATTTAGCCATTAGTTCGTTAGCAAGGGCTTCTTCGTGGATATATTCGTTGGTCTTAGCTCCAGATATTGCCTGGTTGTATAGTTCTATCGCTTCTATTTTTCGCCCTAAAAATCGACATTTTTCCGCCTCAACTAAATCCACCTTATGTTGATAATTCATCGGAGCATAATGTGCCCAGTGCTGTTGCAGTTTGGCTTGGTTTTCTTCTACCCTTTTTAGAATCTCCGATGTCTCTTTCAAGCCGAGACCACAAGCTGCTATGGCAATCAATGAATCATAGAAATAAAACCCAGGCATGGCCACAACTCCATCAATAGTCCCTAAATAAGCCCTGCCCTCAAGTGCATGGTTTAGAGCTGATTCGATATCACCAAACAAATAGCCAAGCATAAGTTTATGTGGGTAGAATAAACCAAACCTCGACAAGTCGTTGTTCAACGTCAGAAATTCTTCTTCTTGAAGAGCCTCCCCAGACAGAACACTAGGACAATCAGCAAACCCTAGTAAATTTAAGGCGCATTGCCAATAGATTCGACAATGATTAGCTGTTTTCAGTTGCTTCAATTGCACCAATGTATTACAATAGTTGCGAGCCTGCTGCTCCAAGGTAGGAAGATACTGACCGCACCAAATAGAATTTAAGCAAACAACACCAGCACAATGTCCTGCAAACTCTCGATCTCCAGATTCCAACCCACTTATATAGCCCTCTTCCGACAGTGGTAGAGTTTCTTTTATATGAGCTTTGCGATGCAAAACCATAATTGAAGTTATATTTAATACTGAAGACTTAACTGCTTTAGCATTCAATTTAGATACGACTTGGAGTGCTAGCTTACTAAACTTTACTCCCGTATCTACATTTTGTGAAAAATTGCACATGATACTGCCATAGAGAGCATAAGTAAAGCCCGAAGCTGATATATTTCCATACTGAATAGATATTTTTACTGACAGAGTAATCAGTAAGGGTAACAAAGGAGATCCACAGGAGAAGGCCGCTGGTATGACACTGTTAGCAATCTCTACAATAGCAATCTTTTCTGCATCCTTCATAACCGGCAAGTGAACTAAATCTTCAATTTCCCTATCTCCAACCAGCGTTTCAATTTCTGCAATTTCTTGTTTAATATCATCTTGATTGGGTATTTCAGGAAATGTAATACCCAACTCTCCTAAGATTTGTTGGGCAATAGTAATGGCTTCAGTTTCTTTCTCTTGCGAGATATTAGCCTTAATTTTTATCTGGTAAATATGGATTCGTTCTAGCAAAGATTGTGCCTGCTCAATGACAGTCTCAATAAGCTTTTCCATCGTATCTAGTTCACCACATAGCGCCGCCAATTCTGCTGCCAGATTGTGAAATGCTAAACTCATTTCATAATGCTGCTGCCAGGCATTTACTCCGAGCAAAGATAGTCCCGTGCTAGCATATTCACGAGCTGCTTGATAAGCAGTAGCGAGTTTAGCTTTGCGACAGGCGATGAGATTTAAGTGGGCTAGTTGATCTCGCTCTATTTGCTCGTTAATTAATTTTGCCCCATAGTTTAATTGATTGACTAGCTCAAAAATGCCTTCTTCTCTTGCTTTTGGCGGTAGCTTTTGGAGGAGTATTTGTCCGATACGGTAATGGGTTGTTGCTCTTCTATCATCGGGAATCAGAGCATAAGCTGCTTGTTGAATTCTATCGTGGCCAAACTTATAAGACTGGATCAGGAGATGTTCATCCAGTTCAGATAAAGGTAAAATAAAACCCCGATCGAGGCCTTCTTTTAACAACTCAAAAGTTTCTCTTGCTGATTTTTCCCCAACCCAGGTTAGAAAGTCTAAATCAAATTCTGCTCCCCAACAAGCAGCAAGGGATAAAATTTCTTGGCTATATGGCGATAATTTTTGTAGTTTCTCTACCATCAATTCTACAACATTATCGGTGAAATCTCTAGCTTCAATCGCTGCCATATCCCATTGCCAGCTTCTCGCTTGCCGGTTGAATTGTAGCAACTCTTCGTCATACAAGGCTTGTAAAAATTCATTGATAAAGAAAGGATTTCCTCCGGTTTTTTGCCAAACTAACCGGGCTAAATGCTCCGCTTGTGGGTTCTGCTGTAGGGCATCACCGATTAAAGCCGTAACTTGGTTGAGGGGTAAAGGATTTAAAATAATCTCGGCTATCGTCTTGCCCTTATTTTGCTGGAGTTTTGCCAGGGACATTGCCAAAGGATGGGCAGCAGAAACTTCATTATCACGATAAGCTCCCAACAGCAAGAGATATTCTGTTGGCTCTTCGAGCAATAGTCGCTCAATCAGTTGCAATGTGGCAAAATCTGCCCATTGCAAGTCGTCTATAAAGAGAGTTAGCGGATGTTCCCGATCGCAAAAAACATGGATAAAATTTCCGAAAACCAGGTTAAAGCGATTTTGAGTCTCGTTTGCTCCTAACTCAGGAACAGGAGGTTGCTTACCGATAATCAGTTCAACTTCAGGAATCACATCGACAATAACTTGTCCATTATTTCCCAACGCTTTTAATAATTTTTCTCGCCAGATTTGTAACGAAGCTTCACTTTCTCCGAGTAGTTGCCCCACCAGAGAGCTAAAAGCAGCCACGATCGCCGAATAGGGTATATTTCGCTGAAATTGGTCGAATTTCCCGGAAATGAAATAGCCCCGATGTGCAGTAATCGCTTTATAAAGCTCTTGGACTAGGGAGGATTTTCCCATTCCCGAATAACCTGCCACCAACATCAGCTCGACTTTACCCGTCTCGGCGACTTCTTCAAATGCTGCTAGTAGGGTTGCGATTTCTTTTTCCCGTCCGTAGAGCTTTTGGGGAATCTGAAAGTGAGCGACAAAATCCTGTCGAGCTAGGGAAAAGACAGTCATGTTACCCGTTTCATCTAATTGTCGACGACATTCTTCTAAATCGGCTTGCAATCCCTCAGCACTTTGATAGCGCTCCTCTGCATTCTTCGCCATTAATTTCATCACAATATCCGCAATAATCTGCGGAATTTTCTCCCTATTTCCTAATGCGATCGGCATCTTGGCAATATGAGCGTGAACAAACTCCAAAGGATCTTCAGTTTCAAAGGGCAATCTTCCTGCTAGCATTTCATAGAAAGTCACTCCTAAGGAATAAAAATCCGTGCGATAGTCTAAACTGCGATTCATTCTTCCGGTTTGCTCCGGGGAAATATAAGCCAGAGTACCTTCCAAGACATGAGGATTTTTTAGGGTTGGATTTTCTCTACTCAGTTGAGTAGCTATACCAAAATCAATGATTTTTAGGACTTGGGTTTTGGGATTGAGAACAATATTGGCAGGATTAATGTCTTTATGAATAATATGTTGGGCGTGAATTTGTCCTAGACTCTCGGTAATCGCGATCGCTAGCAATAAAAACTCTTCCAGGGAAATTGGCCCCCGTTCTTGCAGCCATTTTCTTAGGGAGATTGCCCCAAAGTCTTCTAGAACGATGGCCACACTTCTTTGCCATTCTTCGAGGCTATAGGCTTTGACGATACCAGACGATTCTAACTGCTGAGTAAGCTGGTATTCTTGTTTGTAGCGTCGAATCTGCTCCGAGGTTGGATATTCTCGGTTGAGAAATTTTAATATAACCGGTTGATTATCACTGATTCTACGGGCGCGATACACTTGGGAGTTATTGCTATCGTGGATTAAAATTAAGTCTTCGTATCCGACAAGAGCGACCATAAAAATAACTTCGGTAAACCAGAAGGTACTATAGCATTTTGCGCTGAAGCGCTATATTACTTTTATAACACGAGAATTAATCAGTATTTATTCACTGGGAAAAGTCAGCTTAACTGGCGAATTTACAGAGCTGTCACGGCGCAACAAAGCTTTTCAATGCCGATAGGGATTGCCTAACTAATCTCGGATCGAGGGATTTTGGATGATGAATCCTGAGTTTTTCCCTGGAGTCTCATAGTTTAAGACAACAAACTACACAGATACTTTATGGAGTCTGTGCAGTCTGCTTCTCTGACCTTATATGATTACTTCTAGTTTCTCTCCTATTGTCGAGACTAACCGCGCCAACTCATCACCTGACGTTTAGAGTACTCTGAGAATCGCTTTCGTGGTAGCCCACGAATTGTTGCAGAAGTCGAACCTTCAGGATCTGGAAGATCCTCAATATCTGCATACGCCCCTCCATAGCCTATGCCGTGTAGAATACTCAAATAGCAATCAATAACATATTCAATATAACCACTCGGCGATTTTTGCAGATTTTGGGGGGGAGCACCTATGATTGCAATATCCTTGTCCTTGATTGTCTCCAAATCTGCATTGGTAAATACATCTCCATCGCAGGTTAGATAGCACATAAGAGCTGGTCCTATAGCAATTGGAGAAGTATTCTGGTCATTCCAAGCTATGAGATTTTCGTTCACAGCGTAGATTCGGACGTATGTTTCCTGTTCTGTATCTTTTGCATTTTCTGCCTTTACCTTCTTGAAAAAAACCTTGAGGTAATCTAGGCTTCCAGAGGTACTATTTTCCGAATAATCAAGCCTTCCTTTTTCCAGCAGTTTTCTACTCCCCGTCATCTGGCCTAAAACGGCATCTACAGGATCGATCCCACTGTCCTTAGCTTCCTGGAGTACTTGACCGAGTTCCTTGGCCTTAGTGAGAGTACATCTTACCGTGGCTTTCTTGGCATCTAAGCCAGTCATAGTCCAGAAGGCGATTCCCGCCATGTTGCCAAAATCTGGAGTGCTAAGGATACCTCTCATGGGAGCTTCCGCAGCAGCAGCCTCAGCACCTGGAGTGGTGTCACTTGACTCGATTGTATAGGTGATAGTTTTTTCTGGACTAGCAAGCACCAAAGGTGAAACTGGAATATTTTGGCTAGCAAAGCTAGACAGGGGAAGTATCGGGAAGCTACGCAGTCCACCAGCTCCATCTATGAGGGGTAAGCCTGATTCAACTGCTACATAGATAGGGATCAGCGTGTTAATGACTCCTACCTCAACCGCTAAAACATGTGTTATTTTCTTCTCAGTGTGCTGCTCTTCTTTGTCTTTCAACTCATTGAACGCTTTCAACGCTTCCTTAGTCAGTTTTCCGGCAAAATCCCTATCTTCGGCTGACGCTGGAGAACCGGCTGCTGCTGGTATAGCTATGCCAGCATTATCATTAAGAGTATTCAGATCAACGACTTCAAGTGTCGTAGCCTTTTTCTGTTTGGCTACTTCCAAAATAACCTCTATTAGAGGATCTATCAAAGTAGCAGCGCCGCCCCCTCCAGAACCGTAGATACACGCACCATTGGCTATGTTTTTAAGTTCTTCTCGATTTAGATTTAGGGTCCAATCTGGCATATAATTAATTCCTCCTTTCAATACAATGCAGATTTAGTCAGTATCCTATGCTAAAAAATACCCTTTTAGGCAAACAAAGCTTAAATTTAGATTAAACCTAAAATCGGTATAAGTTGTTGTACTCTAATAAAGGTTTTAAGGTTCGTTTTAGAGCTATAGGACTCAGGTAAATTGTCGCCTATGTGACAATTTATGAGTGCGTGAAATTGACCAAAATGCGATCGCCCCATCCTACATCGTCAGCACGATATTTTTAATACTTCTATGCGGATGAGAACACGCTGTAGTGCAAATCCCTGTAAGCTATGCTAGAAGAGTCACGACATTGTTGATAACGCTTATGCACAGATTTTTTTCTGGGCCGTTAACCGTTGAGACTCTAACAGTTACCGTCAAGGACTTGCCCCCACAGTTACCAGGACTGAAGATCGCCCAATTATCTGATTTTCATTATGATGGAGTGGAACTTTCTGAGGAACTGTTAACCGAAGCGATTCGCACTAGCAATAGCATCAATCCCGATCTGGTGGTCTTGACGGGGGATTTTGTCATTCATGAACCCGATCCCATTCATGCTCTAGTCAAACGGTTAAAACGGCTAGAGTCTCGGCGAGGGATTTATGCCGTTTTGGGGAACCACGATCTTTATTATCCGACCACTCAATTCATCGTTACTGAAGCCTTAACTAAAATTGGGATTCAGGTCTTGTGGAATCAGGTCATTTATCCTCTGGGAAAAGGATTAGCTTTGGTGGGATTGCCGGATTTTTGGTCACCCGAATTCAATCCAGCTTCAGTGTTAGATCATCTCGATCCAAAGTTACCGCGTATTGTGCTGTCCCATCAACCTGATAGTGCGGAAGTCTTACAACAATGGCGTGTGGATTTACAGCTATCTGGTCATACCCATGGAGGGCAAATTGTGTTACCTCAATTGGGGCCATTAATCGCTTATCAAGATCGAGTAATTAAGGTAACACCTAAGTGGTTACGGGAGTATATCCCTTTACTGCAACGCAAGTGCAATCGCGTCGTTAAGCATTGGGAATGGTCTGCTGGGTTGTACCAAATTAATCACAATCGCCTTTATGTGAATCGAGGATTGGGAACTTATCCCCCTGGTCGGTTATTTTGTCCTCCAGAATTAACGGTTATTACGTTAGTTTAAGTCAAAACGATCAAACTTTATGGACAGATACCAGTGATTGAAATTGAGCCAGAAAAATATTGGTTTGAATTGAATACAATTTTGGTCTATCTCAGTCAAGGAAGTAATCTATATCCCGATATTTCAAGGGAGAAAGTACAGGTGTTACAGTGGATGTTTTTTGAACAGTACAGCCATGAACCTTATATTGCCACACCTCGCTATTGGATTTCGATTTTAGGAAAAGAACAGGAGTCTCAGGAAGCCATCGCGCAAAAATGCCAGGGAGGATATGCGGTGTTAGAGGGGATGGAAAATCATTTAAGGGTTAATGATTTTTTTGTCGAAGATCGTTATAGCGTGGCTGATATTGCCCTATCAATTCACCCTTATTCACTATAATATTGATATTGCCAATGGATACGAGGGTGCAGAAGTCTCTGTACCGTTTCCCCTCCCAGAAGATGGGATTCAACAATCTCAGCCACATCTTCTGGTTTTACCCGACAATACCAAGTTTCATCGGGTAAAACCCGCACCGTTGGAGCCAGATTACACTGCCCTTGACACCCAACAACTTCTACTTTAAGTGTTTCACTCGCATAGGCTTCAAAAGCAGCTAAAACTTGAGCCGATCCTTGCCTAGTGCAAGATTCATGTTGACAAAGCCAAACATACCGACAATTCAGCTCTTCTGGAGAATTTTCTGACCCCTTACCCATTGCCTATTGCCTTTTTAATGATGAATTTAATGATGAATATCCAAGGATAAGACATATTGACCTAAATTGAGGCGCTCGCACCACAGTTCATACTCAATTCTCAAGTGTTCAGGTTGGGAATACCCCGTTAAAATCAAACTGTGAGTAAAATTGCGTAAGCGCATCTGTCCTACCTCATGGGCTGATTCTCCAGAGAGCCAATATCGAGATAATCCATACATGCCTTGTTCCCAGAAATGGCGATAACTCAATTTGCCATTCCCCTGCATCGTCATCACTACCCGATGAGCAGAAATTTCTAACCATAATAATCGCGGCGGCCCGGCTAAGGGAATGGTTGGATCGATTTCTGGGTTACGGTCGTAGAGTCCTGGTTCATTGAGTAACAGATGAAAGCGGTCTCGATCTTTACGGTATAACGTAGCGGCAGTTTCGACAAACGAATAAATAGGAAGATCCGTCGAGGAAAAAGACAGACTAACAGGTTTGCGGTGATTTTTGAGCATATCACATGAAGAGAGAACAACAATTGACAGATTTAGAAGTGAACCCCTACCAGCCTGTAACACCATAGGGTATGATTGCGCTACAGAGTCTTAATTTTCACTTATTTTTAGTTTATCTCCATGACCGCCCCGATCGTTACCTTAAATTTAATTGGCCCTGATGAAGATTTGATCGTTCAACCCCCAAAAACTGGGGTAGCGCTACAGGGCAAGATTCAAGTGCCTGGAGATAAATCGATTTCCCATCGATCGCTGATGTTAGGGAGTTTAGCCCAAGGAGAAACAACGATCGCCGGATTGCTCATTGGAGAAGACCCCCAGAGTACCGCCGCCTGTTTTCGAGCTATGGGCGTAAATATTACAAAACTTAACTCCGAAGAAGTTAAAGTTAACGGTTTAGGACTCGGAGCACTACAGGAGCCAACTGATATTTTAGATTGTGGCAACTCTGGAACCACAATGCGCCTGATGTTGGGAATTTTAGCCTCCCATAAAGACCGCTTGTTTAGTGTAACGGGAGATGGTTCCTTGCGATCGCGCCCTATGTCCAGAGTGATTAACCCCCTAAAACAAATGGGCGCTCAAATTTGGGGACGCAAAAACCACACCCTTGCCCCTCTAGCTGTGCAAGGAACCCAACTCCAACCCATTCATTACCATTCCCCCATTGCCTCAGCCCAGGTCAAATCCTGTATTCTCCTGGCAGGACTGATGGCAGAAGGAGAAACCAGGGTCACCGAACCCGCCCTATCTAGAGACCATAGCGAACGGATGTTAGCCGCCTTTGGCGCAACGGTGAAAAGAGACCCGCAAACCCATTCGGTTACTGTTGTAGGACCAGCTCAATTATCCGGTCAATCGATTATTGTTCCTGGAGATATTAGTTCGGCAGCCTTTTGGTTAGTTGCAGGAGCGATCCTTCCTGATAGCGACCTGATGATTGAAAATGTGGGTATCAATCCTACCCGCACTGGAGTATTAGAAGTCTTAGAGCAAATGGGAGCCGATATTGAATTTCTCAATCAAAGAATAGTGACGGGTGAACCCGTAGCCGATTTACGAGTAAAATCGAGCCGTCTGCACGGATGCGAATTTGGCGGAGACTTAATTCCCCGCTTAATTGACGAAATTCCCATCTTAGCGGTCGCTGCTGCCTTTGCCGAAGGAAAAACCGCGATTAAAGACGCGGCAGAATTACGAGTTAAAGAAAGCGATCGCCTGGCCGTTATGGCCTCCGAACTGAGCCGTATGGGAGCTAACATTACCGAACACCCCGACGGCTTAGAAATTATTGGCTCTACCCCCCTTAAAGGGGCTGAAGTTGACAGCCATACCGACCATCGGATCGCCATGAGTTTGGCGATCGCCGCCCTCAATGCCCAAGGAAAAACCACCATTCATCGCGCCCAAGCAGCCGCCATTTCCTACCCCAGCTTTACCCCTACCCTAGAAAGACTGTTAATTGAGGGATAGTCGATCAAGAAGATTGCAAGTCTGCCAACTCTCAACTATTCACTATCAACTATCCTAAGATAGAATGCACTATAGTAACCCTAATTCATGTTGCCTTAAAGCCCCAGTTTAAAATCCATCCCAGAGATTTCCTGAATATCAGCTATTTTCAACCACGGGGTTTTTCAGTTAAGCTCTGGATAACCTAATGTGTCGCTGCTCGCGAATGGACAGTTCAAATTCTACTCTAGAGTTATTCAAAGTATTTGTTGAACAAACCCCTGCCGCTGTGGCTTTGTTCGACCAAGAAATGCGTTATTTACTCACCAGCGATCGCTGGCTGAGTGAATATGGTCTTAGGGATATCCCCCTAAACAACCTCACCTTCTATGACACCTTTCCCCATTGCCCAGAGCAATGGAAACCCATTCATACAGAATGCTTATTAGGAAACTATGAAGGGTGTGAAGAACATTATTTTTTCGGAGAAGATGGCAAACTGCAATGGGTCGAATGGGATATTCGACCCTGGCATAATTCTTCCGGAGAAATTAATGGTCTCATCATGTTCACCCAAAATATTACCAAACGTAAACGAGCAGAGGCGGCTTGGATGAAAATTGAGAATCGGTTTAACAAACTTACAGCTAATGTCCCTGGAATTATCTGTCAACTCCTTCTTAAACCCCAACACCCCATCCAATTCACTTATGTTAGTCCAGGCTGCAGCAAAATCTGCGAGCTCGATCCAGATGCTCTCGAGCAACATCCCCTTTTGTTTCAGGAATTAATCCATCCTGACGATTTATCAGAATACAAAGCTTCTATCACAACAGCGATTCAAAACCAATCGGCTTGGTCTTGGGAAGGCCGAATTATTACCACATCAGGTCAAATTAAATGGCTCGCTTGCTCCACTTCCCCCCCAGATACTCAAAACTCGCTAGAACAACAATTTTTAGACGATCTCCCCTATAACTTTACTCCCCATGAACTGCTCCTAGATGGCCTATTTATTGAAGTTACTGAACGCAAACAGGCAGAACTAAGCCTTCTGCAACAGGAAACCCAGTTAAGGGCCCTGTTTAAAGCCATGACCGATTTGATCCTCGTCCTCGATCGAGAAGGTCACATCCTAGAAATTGCTCCAACCAACTGCAACCTCTTTACTCAAGACCGGCTTGAACTCTATGGCATGAAAATTAACGATCTCATGCCTGATGAAAATGTCCATCGCCTACTTGCCAATCTTCGTCGTTCCTTAGAAACCCAAAAAACGATTGATGTAGAATACTCGATGACCCTAAATGACCAAATTTTTTGGTTAGCGGCAAAAGTCTCACCTTTAGATATGGATACTGTGGTTTGGGTTGCCCGTGATATTACCCGTCGCAAAGAATCAGAGGGAAAATTAGAGCAATATCGAGATACATTAGAAGATCGAGTTGAACAAAGAACCGCTGAACTAGCGGCGGAAGTTGAAGAACGTCAACAAGTGGAACAGTCCCTACGCCAGCATGTACAAATGCTGGATTTAGCCAATGATTCCATTATGATCCTGGGCTTAGAAGGAACGATTAAATATTGGAATCATGGGGCCCATAAACTCTATGGTTGGACAAAACAGCAAGCGATTAATCAGAATATTCATAGTCTCTTACAAACGGAATTTAGTATCCCTTTACCGACCATTCACCACATTTTACAAGAACAAGGGTATTGGGAAGGAGAATTACAACAAAGCAAGCGCGATGGAACTCCAGTAACCGTTGCCAGTCGATGGACGCTTCAGCGAGATAGACAGGGGAACCCAGCCGCCCTGTTAGAAATTAATAATGATATTACTTATCGCTTTGAAACTGAGATGGCCTTGCGAAAAAGCGAGGAACTCTATCGCACCTTGGCTCAAAATTTTCCGGATGGTGCAGTCGTCTTGTTCGATCTTAACCTCCGGTTTACCCTGGCAGAAGGCCGAGAATTAGGGCAGTTGCGATTAGCTAAAGAAAAATTGGAAGGGGAAACTCCCGCAGATATCTTTCCTCAATCAGTCAGTCAGTTGATGGAATATCATTACCAAAATGCGTTAGCGGGAGAAACGGAACAGTTTGAGATTTCTTTGGGGGAAAACTGTTATTCAATCCAGACCCTACCGGTCAGAAATGATGACGGATACATTATGGCGGGTATGGCTTTAATACAGAATATTACTCAGCGTAAGCGCTCTGAAGAAGCTATTCGTAAAAGTGAGACTCGCTATCGAGAAATGGCCCAACGGGAGGAGTTGATTAACCGTTTGGCTTCTCAAGTCCGTAATTCTTTGAATCTTGACCAGATTTTGGAAATAGCGGTGGTGGAAATTCAGAATTTGTTACAGGTGGATCAGTGTTTATTTAGTTGGTATCAGTCCCAGGGAGAAGACGAACTACAAACTCCAGAATTTTCTCCCTATGGATATGTGAATGTGGTCAAAGAAGCAAAAACGGAAACTTTACCAACCGCATTGGGGTGTTTTCCTGTAGCGGCTGACGATCCGCTGTTGAATAATTTGCTTAATCTAGAAATGCTTCAAGTGGATGATATCTTCAGTCATGAAGATCCAGGAATTCATCAGCTTTATGAAAGCCGAGGATATCGGGCGATCCTCTTTTTACCAATTAAAACGGCTTATGGTGAGTTAGGATGTGTCAGTTGTGCCCATTTTGATGGCCCCCGTCGATGGACGGAGGATGAGGTGGAATTATTACAAACTGTCACGGATCAGTTGGCGATCGCGATTAGCCAAGCTGAACTCTATCGTCAGGCGACTGTAGCGGCGGAAAACGCCGATCGCAAAGCCAAAGAACTCGAAGAAACCCTCAGACAACTGCAACGCACCCAATCCCAACTGATTCAAAGCGAAAAACTCTCGAGTCTTGGTCAAATGGTAGCCGGTGTTGCCCATGAAATTAATAATCCCGTCAACTTTATTTATGGTAATTTAGTTCCGGCAAGAGATTATACGGCTGATATTCTCGGACTCTTACAACTCTATCAGGAAACCTTTCGCGATCCACCAGAACAGATAGAAGAAGAAATTGAAGCGATCGATCTAGAATTTATCAGTGAAGATTTACCCCGACTCCTAGACTCGATGCAAGTGGGAGCAGAACGGATTCGGGAAATTGTCCTATCTCTGCGTAACTTCTCCCGATTGGATGAAGCAGAAATGAAAAAGGTCGATCTCCATGAAGGCATTGATAGCACCTTAATGATTCTCCAAAATCGATTAAAAGCCAAAGGCGATCGCCCAGGGGTAGAAGTAATCAAACATTATGGTAAATTACCCCAAATTTTCTGCTATCCGGGACAACTCAATCAAGTGTTTATGAACTTGTTCAGTAATGCCATTGATGCATTGGAAGAGTCTAATATAGCTGAACCCAAAATTACAATTACGACCGAATTGATCGACAATAACCAAGCCGTAGTTAAACTAAAGGATAATGGGCCAGGAATTGGTGAAAAAGTTTGTCAACGGTTGTTTGACCCCTTCTTTACGACTAAACCTGTGGGTAAAGGAACCGGCTTAGGACTAGCCATTAGTTATCAAATTATTGTGGAAAAACATCAAGGACAACTTAGTTGTGTTTCTGAATTGGGTCAGGGCGCAACCTTTGTGATTCAAATTCCTGCTGTTTCCCATTAGAGTAGGGAATAGGGAGTCGGTAAAACCGGGTTTTCCCTATTCCCTAATTCCTTAATTTCTTAATTCCCTATTCTCCTATGACTCTACGATGGAACTCCTTTGCAAGTTTACTCAGTACAACGCTGTTCGTTGCCCTGAACTGGGGATGTACTCCCCAAACCCCTCAAGACTCCTCTGCTCCTCCTGCTTCGGAAACCATGCCCTTTGTGGCGGTCACTCAGATTGTAGAACATCCGGCTCTAGATGCTACCCGTGATGGCATACAGGATGAGTTAAAAGCAGCCGGATATACGGCTGGAGGAACCCTAACCTGGAAGTGGGAGAGCGCCCAAGGCTCACCGGCAACTGCCGCCCAAATTGCATCTGCGTTTGTAGCAGAAAAACCGGATGTCATTGTGGCGATCGCCACTCCATCCGCCCAAGCCGCCGTTGCTGCCAGTACCGATATTCCCGTGATTTTCAGTGCTGTCACCGATCCAGTCGCAGCTAAATTAGTGGAAAAACTCGATCGACCCGGTGGTCTAGTCACTGGAGTGAGCGACCTATCTCCGATCGATCGCCATGTGTCCCTAATGCAAGAAATTAATCCTAATCTGAAGACGATTGGTGTAATTTATAATGCTGGAGAAGCCAACGCCGTCTCCTTAGTCAATTTACTCAAAGACCAAGCCCAAATTAAAGGATTATCCGTCGAAGAAGCCACCGTTGCCAATTCCAGTGGTGTAGTCACCGCTGCCCAAAATTTGGTTGGGAAAGCCGATGTAATTTATGTCCCCACGGATAATACGGTGGTTTCGGCTCTAGAATCAGTGATTCAAGTGGGGATTGATAATAAAATTGGTATTTATTCTGGAGATACTGATTCGGTAGAGCGGGGAACGATCGCCAGCTTAGGCTTTGATTATTATGATGTTGGCCGACAAACTGGCAAACAAGTTATCCGCATTCTGGAAGGAGAATCCCCTGGTAATATCTCTGTAGAATCTGTCGATACCCTAAAACTGTATGTTAACCCCAAAGCTGCCGAATCCATGGGTGTAACTCTTCCCACGTCAGTCCTCGATCGCGCCGATGCGGTAGTAGATTAGGGGAATGGGGGGATGGGGAATAATTGTTAATTGTTAATTATTAATTGTTGCTTATGACTGCCCTTTTAGGAGCCATTGAACTGGGTTTACTCTATAGTCTCGTCGGTTTAGGCGTGTATCTATCTTTTCGTGTCCTTGACTTTCCCGATTTAACCGTCGATGGCAGTTTTCCCCTTGGAGGTGCTGTAGCTGCCACCTTAATTGTGAATGGAATGCATCCTATCATTGCCACAGCAGTGGCGATCGCTGCTGGGGCACTTTCAGGAGCTTGCACTGCCTGGCTAACCGTACAATTCAAGATCCTCAATCTGCTCTCTAGCATTCTCACCATGATCGCCCTCTATTCCCTCAATCTGCGGATCATGGGTCGCCCCAATGTTCCCCTTTTGGGGGAAACCACCCTCTTTAGTCCCCTGAATAGCCTCTCTGTGCCCCGTCAAGTGGTCATTCCCATCATTTTGGTCATCATTGTCATTTTGCTCAAAGTTAGCCTAGATGCCCTCTTAGCAACCCAATGGGGCTTGGCATTGCGGGCAACTGGTGCCAACTCAACCATGGCTCGCGCTCAAGGGGTCGATCCCGGAATGATGATTATTGTGGGTATGGCCTTAAGTAATGCCCTGGTGGCTCTGGCGGGGGCACTCTTTGCCCAAATTTATGGATTTGCTGATGTCACCCTGGGAGTAGGAACCATTGTCCTTGGATTAGCCGCCGTGATTATTGGCGAAACCTTTATCCCTGGGAAAACCATCTTTCAAGGCACATTAAGCGTCATTTTAGGCGCACTGGCGTATCGTTTAGCGATCGCTGTTGCCCTGAATGCCAATTTTATGGGACTTCAGGCCCAAGACTTAAATCTAGTTACGGCCTTATTAGTCGCGATCGCCCTCATCCTACCCCAAACCCCCCTTAAAAAATTAACCCTTAAAAATTAAGGGAATCGCAATAATTCAAAGTTCTTCAATTCCCCATCTCCCCATCCTCCCCCTACTCACATAACCGTTCCTTAACTCAAGCTCCTGGGCGATCCCCCTTGCCAACTGCCCGGTTCAGTCAGACACTGGACTAGGAAAGTTATTGGTTTTTGATATAAGAGGGTTTTTTCGTGAAAAATGTCTTAGGGATTATTCTCGGAGGAGGTGCAGGAACCAGACTGTACCCTTTGACCAAACTACGGGCTAAACCAGCCGTACCTTTAGCTGGTAAATACCGGTTGATTGATATTCCCGTCAGTAACTGTATCAACTCCGAGATTTTCAAAATCTATGTTCTGACTCAATTCAACTCCGCTTCCCTAAACCGCCATGTGACTCGCGCTTATAGCTTTTCTAGCTTCTCGGAAGGCTTTGTAGAAATTCTGGCAGCTCAACAGACGGCTAATGACCGTGACAGTTGGTTTGAAGGAACGGCCGATGCCGTGCGTAAATATCTATGGTTAATGCAAGAATGGGAAGTTGATGAATATTTGATCCTATCGGGGGATCATCTGTACCGTATGGATTATCGGGACTTCATCAACTACCACCGGGAAAGCCAGGCAGATATTACCCTGTCGGTAGTTCCTATTGATGAGGAACGCGCCTCTGATTTTGGGTTAATGAAAATCGATGAGACGGGACGAATCATTGATTTCAGTGAGAAACCCAAGGGAGATGATCTGAAAAAAATGGCGGTGGATACGACCATTTTGGGTCTTTCTCCAGAAGAAGCGAAACAAAAGCCCTATATTGCCTCCATGGGTATTTATGTCTTCAACAAAGATTTGATGGGTAAACTGCTCACGGAAAATCCGACGCAAAAAGATTTTGGTAAGGAAGTTCTACCTTTTGCGGCGGCTCAGAATTACAGAGTGCAGGCCTACCTGTTCAATGATTATTGGGAAGATATCGGAACCATTAAGGCGTTTTATGACGCAAACCTGGCACTAACGGAACAACCGACTCCACCGTTTAGTTTCTATAATGAAACCACCCCGATTTATAGCCGTTCCCGGTTCTTACCTCCCTCTAAACTGTTGGATGCGAAGGTGACTCAATCGATTGTTGCAGAAGGCTGTATTCTCAAGAATTGTACTATCCATCATTCGGTTTTGGGTGTGAGATCGCGCGTAGAAGCTGATTGTGTTATCCAAGATTCCATGCTGATGGGTTCAGACTTCTACGAACCGTTTGCTGAACGCCACTCCGGGATTCAGAAAGGAAAGGTTCCAGTGGGAATTGGCGAAGGAAGCACAATCCGAGGGGCAATTATTGATAAGAATGCTCGCATTGGTCGCAATGTCAAAATTATTAATAAAGACCAGGTGGAAGAAGGAAACAATCAAGAGACTGAAAAGCTAGGCTTTTTAATTCGTGGTGGAGTGGTGGTAATTATTAAAAATGCCACTATTCCCGATGGTACAGTGATTTAGTCCACTCAAGATTTAGGGTAATGGAGATCCTCTTTTAATCAAGGATTATGACGAACTCCTGCCGACTGATTTTATTAATTGGTCTTCCAGGTAGCGGGAAGTCTACCCTAGCTCACCAGTTGATGGCGGCTTGGCCGACCTATCGACTGGTTTCTACTGATGCTATTCGGCGGCAATTGTTTGGAAATCCGGCAGTTCAAGGGGATTGGGGATTAATCTGGAATCAGGTCAGGTTGCAGCTTCAATCAGCTCTGCTCGAAGGAGCGCCAACGATTTATGATGCAACGAATGCGAAACGAGCCAACCGCCACGACGTGATTCGGCTTGGCCGTGAGTTGGGGTTTTCTTCGATTACCGGGATTTGGATGAGAACCCGGTTACAGGAGTGTTTGGCGAGAAATCGATCGCGCGATCGCCAAGTTCCTGAAGAGGTAATCTTGACGATGTACCGCCAGCTCTGGGGTGCGCCTCCGAGTCTGAGTGAGGGGATGAATCATTTGATTTTTTATCAACCCAGGAGGGAACCCCTATGATGATTGAGAGGGAGATACACAGATTGGTGTGTCGTGTAATTTTTGGGATTTGATACCCCTCTTCGATGAAAAAGGGTACAGGAGAAGGGAAAAGTTTCGTCAGCGTAAATCAGATTCCTGGATATAAAACAACAACAACAATACATTTTCTGGCATCGCTTTAATAAAACCCTATTCCCTAGCGCAAAGCGTTATACCCCTCTTTTGTCACTCTGCCGAAAGAGGGCTAGAATAAGAGGGAAGGTAAAGAGCTGAAGAGTAGAGTAGACGATGGATGGAGAGTTAACACTTCGGAAACATGTAGCTCGCTCTGCCGAAGCAACGATTTTGTTG
>NZ_JAGHZH010000134.1:0-14412 GCF_017746885.1 Roseofilum sp. SBFL
ATTTCAATACTTTTTTTCTTCAGCCTAAATCCCTTATCTTAATTCCTATCTTGATTCGGCAGAGTGACAAAAGAGGGGTATCCCTCTTCTGTCACTCTTGGAAATTCTAACGAATTTCCGTCATTACAGCCTGCGATCGCCAACGAAAGAATGAGGGTTTGAGGCCTCTTTTTGGGAAAGTGACAGAAGAGGGGTATCCCTAAATCGATCGCCTGAAAATCACGTAATTTTAGGGGTGTTTATTCTGCCTATGCCTTCAAGAATTGCGCGGATTGAACTACAATAACTAAACTGGAACATCATCAAATGTTATTAAGTGTACATTCAATCCCATGAAAATAGCAGTTACAGGGGCAACCGGATTTGTTGGTCGAGCCTTAGTGCAACAGTTAATTGCCGAAAAAGAGCAAGTTTTAGTTTTGACTCGTAATCCGGATAAGGCAAAACGCATATGGCCCTCTGGAGTTGAAATCGTCGGTTATTCTGTGACTACAGGGGGAGAATGGCAGCGTCAAATCTCTGGATGTAATGGAGTTGTTAATTTAGCCGGCGCACCTATTGCTGAAGAACGATGGACAGCAGAACGTAAGCAAATCTTGCGCGATAGTCGGATTCTGGGGACTGAAAAAATTGTCGAAGCGATCGCTGCGGCGGACCCGAAACCTCAAGTATTGGTGAATACTTCAGCAATCGGATATTACGGAACCAGTGAAACCGCCGAGTTTGATGAAACTTCCCCTGCTGGAGATGATTTTCTAGCACAATTGTGTGTGGAATGGGAACAGAGTGCCCAAGCCGTAAGCCATTGTGGGGTAAGGTCTGTCATCTTACGATTTGGGATTGTGATGGGAGATGGGGGGGCGATCGCCAAAATGATTCCCCCCTTTAAAATGTTTGCGGGGGGGCCCATTGGTAGCGGCCAACAATGGTTCTCGTGGATACATATTAACGATCTGGTCAATTTAATCCTGTTTGCCCTGCGTCAACCGCAAATGCAAGGTACATTTAACGCTACTGCTCCCAACCCAGTCCGTATGAACGATCTGGCCTCAATCATGGGCAATATCCTGAATCGACCCAGTTGGTTACCTGTACCCAGTTTTGTCTTAGATGCTCTCTTGGGAGATGGGGCACAAGTAGTACTGGAAGGACAAAAAGTATTACCGAAAAAAACCTTGGATTCTGGGTTTAAATTTCAACATCCAAATCCGAAAGAAGCTTTAAAAAAAGTTCTCCAATAGCTCTAGGACGAAATGATAAGATAATTACATCGATTGCAGATAGGAAGCTAGGTTATCTGTCTGTATATTGGTCGATATAGATTAACCAGCTTGCTCATCTGCATTGATAGCCAACTATCTAACCTTAGTTTATGATGTCCTCATATAATCGCTGGTCTCAATTGCTGCAACGGTTGCCTTTACGAGCGGTGTTAATTTTGCCGTTTGTTCTGCAATTGGTAGTTACCGTTGGATTAGTGGGTTATTTATCCTATCAGAGTGCCCAAAAGAGTATCGATCATCTGGCTGAAGAATTAATGGAAGATCGAGCCTCCAAAGTTAAGCTCTATCTCTTAAGTGAACTCTCGACCTTATTCCAAATTAACCGAATCAATAGAGATGCTCTCAAGCACAATCAACTCGATCTCGATAACCTAGAAGAGATTGTGCAACACTTCTTGGTGCAATTAAACCAATTTCCCTCAGTCACAACCCTAATGTTAGGGTTACCCGAAGGACAGTTTCGTGTGGTTCACCGTAGTACGATTCAACCGGGAAGGGTAGAATTGGGGTATTCTAACCCAGAGAAACTGAATGAATTTATTGTCGATTTTATTAGTGAAGAAGGCGATCTCCAAGAAAACCTAGAAGTATTGTATCCTTTCCCCGTACAGGAGCGACCGTGGTACAAAGCAGCAGAGAGCGATCGCGCCCCCGGTTGGACAGAACCCTTTCAGATCGGAAAAGATCCCGTACTTGCCATTAATGCTTATGCCCCCTTCTACAGCGAAAACCAAGAACTCAGGGGTGTATTTTCCGTTAACTTAAGTTTAAAAGGCCTGCAACAATTTCTTCAATCTCTACCCATCTGTGAGGGTTGTCGGATGATCATCCTCGATCGCCAAGGGAAGCTGATCGCCAGTTCCACCGCCGATCCCCCCTTTCAAGTCACCGTAGATACGACCGAATCAACACCAACGCAAATCTTTAAGCGCGTGGCTCCCAGCCAGAGTAGCGATCCAATTGTAGCGGCTGTGGGAGCGAATTTAGAACACCATAGTCCGATTCAGCCGGGACAGTCTATCTATCATCACTTAACCCTCACCCCATCCGGAGAAAGTCCGCAAAAGTATATCGTTTACCTCGCAGAACTGACGATTTCAGAACAACAGAAAAATATTCAAGGTAATCTATTTAGTCTCGAACTACCCAAGGATTGGCAGTTCGGGATGATTGTGCCTGAAACTGAATTTATGGGCCAAATTCAAGCGAATATCAACCGAACCATTGCCCTCTGTATCTTAGCTCTCGTTTTATCCATTGGTTTCGGTTTAGTCACCGCCCATTGGATTATCTATCCTCTGGTTCGCTTACACAACAGTAGCCAACAAATTGCCTCCGGAAATCTAGAGACTCCTGTGATGATAACGGGTATTGGTGTGGTTCATCGCTTGACTGATAGCTTTAGTCAGATGCAGCAGCAACTGAAAACGTCCTTCCGTACTATTGCTGAAAAAGAACATGAACTCACCCTGATTATTAACAGCTTACCTTTGGGTGTGGTAGTATTTAATCCCCAAGGAAAACTGATTTTAATTAACCCCAAAGGCCAAGAGATTTTACGAGGAAAGACTCCAGAGGCTTCCCTCGATCAGATCAACCAAGCCTACCAAGTTTATCAAGTAGGAACCTCCATGCTCTATCCTTTAGAGCAACTGCCTCTAGTGCTTGCCATTCAGGGAGAACAAGCCCACGCCGACGACTTAGAACTGAGAATCGATGGGGAGAGAATTCCCCTAGAAGTCCACGCTGCTCCCATTCACAACCTAGAGGGAGAGGTGATCTATGCCATTAATCTCTTTCAAGATATCAGCGATCGCAAACAAGCCGAAGACCTGTTGAAACATTATAACCAAATCCTAGAACAACAAGTGAGCGATCGTACCAGAGAACTCCATCACACCAATAAAGAACTCGAAAAAGCCAAACAAGCCGCCGAAAAAGCAAACCAAGCCAAAAGTGAATTCATCGCCAATATGAGTCACGAATTGCGTACTCCCCTCAACGCCATTCTCGGTTATCCTGCCCTCTTACAAAATAGCCCCCACCTCAGCAAAGAAGACCGCCACTATCTGCACCTGATTAACCAAAGTGGAACCTATTTACTCAGTCTGATTAATCAAATTCTTGATTTCTCCAAAATTGAAGCTGGACGTTCAACCTTAGACATGAGTTCTGTCAATCTTCATCACCTCATTGAAGAAATTCGTATTCTGTTTGACTTGAAAGCCACAGCCAAAGACTTACACTTCTCTATTAATCTAGCCCTCGATGTTCCTGTAGTGATTCAAACGGATGGGATAAAATTAAAGCAAATTTTAGTGAATCTGCTCAATAATGCCATCAAATTCACTTCTGTGGGGTTAGTGAGTTTGACCGTAAACAAAATCTCTACTCAACAAATTCAATTCACCGTTACTGATACAGGCGTGGGAATTGCCCCTGAGGAACTCGAACACCTGTTTCAACCCTTTGTGCAAACAGAAAGTGGTCGTCATAGTCAAGAAGGAACAGGTTTAGGGTTAGCCCTCAGTCAAAAATTTGTACAGATGCTTGGCTCAACGTTAACAGTTGAAAGCGATCTCGGTAAAGGCGCTCAGTTTCAGTTTGAACTCAATCTTCAGGACGTAGTCGATCTGCCAACGCCTGATTCCCTCTCCTCAACGCAGGTTATACAGTTAGCTGCCGATCAGTCTAAATTCCGGATTTTAGTCGCTGACGATCGTCAAAGCAATCGACTTTTGTTAGTTTCTCTCCTAGAAGATTGGGGGTTTGAAGTACAGGAAGCTTTGGATGGAGAAGACGCAATAAACCAATGGAAAACTTGGCAACCTCATCTCATTTTTATGGATATTCGGATGCCCAATATGAGTGGAGAACAAGCCACCAAGGTTATTAAAGAGCAGGCACAAGATAATCCTCCTCTGATCGTTGCCATCACCGCTAGTGCCTTCGATCATCAGAGAGAAGCGGTGCGGGTTGCTGGCTGCGATCATATCATTGCTAAACCGTTTCTGCCTGTTGAGATTAGCAAAATTTTAGAACAGTATTTGGGCGTTCAATTCATTTATCAGGAACAACAAGAATTCATCCCATCTTGTCCAGATATTTTGACTAAGCAAGACCTAGCAACCCTTTCTATCCAATGGCTGGAAAAGTTAGAATATGCAGTGATGATGGGAATGCCTGATGAGATGGATGAAGCGATCGATAAATTAGGAACTGAACAGCAGAAAATCGCTAACTATTTGCAAGAGTTAGTGGATAACTTTGATTTTCAAAAGATCCTGGATTGGGTTGAAGAAGCTAAAAGTTATTGCTAAAATAGTGGATAATTAAGCCCTTTCGTTTCTTTTGTGATAAAATAATGGGTTTACCTCAATGAAATTACCGTTCTCCAATTGGAAGAAACTCCTCAAATATTTGCCTTTACGAACCGTTCTAATTGTCCCTTTTGTCCTACAACTGGTTACGGTGTTTTACGATCAAAACCAAAAACTCCAGGGGATCTTTTCAGTCAATTTAGACTTAAAACATATCCAAACCTTTCTCCAATCCCGTACTCTCTGTGAAGGCTGTCGAATTACGATCGTCGATCGCCAAGGACAAATAATTACCAGTTCAACTGAAGATCCGCCCTTCACCTTTAGCCCTCATCTCGATAGTTTGTGGTCTTCCACTCGTTTTAGCATTGGGAATGAGAGGACGAATAATTTCCCACTGTTGCTCAGTTAAGTTACTAGGATATCTTAATTTCATTTTATATGGAACAAGAGAAAACACGGCACTACCACTTTACCGATCGCTCTTCTCTTCGGGTTTTTCCTTTATTCTCTCTTTATAAATAGGCTCTAAGAAAAGCGTCTCATTCCCTTCGTAAAATAGGCTAAACAAAAAGTAGTGAGTCCAGCCATCCCCACAACGTTGAATGGTCGATTCAATAATAAAAGGATCGTGGCTAATAGTAGAATGCTACTGAATATATATCGACGTTTGAAGGACATGGTTAAACTCACTGGTTATGGACGATTCAAGGAAAGGGTAAAATTCAGTTTTCCCGATTGCCTTTTGCCTAGTGCTAACCGAGTAAAGCATCAAATTCAGCTTTTAAAGCTTTTACATCCGCTAGTCTAGCCACTAGTAGGTTATCATTGCCCGCCCGATCTAAACGCTCTTTCCAATGCTGAATCCCTTCGGCGTTGTTCATCCAGTAATGGATAACAGTATCGACAACTTCATCCAATTCCCAACCCCTAGAGGGAGGCACGGGTTCGACAGATTGCAGAAATGCGTCTAGGGTACATTCATAAGTTGCAACATACTCAGCACCTTTGCGAGGATCGTCTATGGCTCTCTCTTGTTGATGATTGAAGAAATGTAAGATGGGTGAAACCCCCAAAATGTTAAAGGTATAATTCACCGGCTCTCCTCCTGAATCTTAGGGTGCGATCGCGCTTCAATAGCGGATAGACTTGACTATAATCGGCGATCGCCTGCTTTTAAGTAACTGATTGTACGAATTTTGGATCGATCTTGCCACTTTATGTTAAGATCCATAAAATATAACCCTTGGAGAGGTGGCAGAGTGGTTGAATGCGGCACACTCGAAATGTGTTAACAGTTAATAGCTGTTCGGGGGTTCGAATCCCTTCCTCTCCGTCTTCTTTCTCATAACTATTGCTGATCCCGTAGAGCTAGGCGCTATGACTGATTCGTTGCTTTATGAGCTGAATCCTTCCCATTTCGTCAAAATTGACACACAATTCAAGCACAACTCAACGCTCCAACGAGTCTGTTGTTTGTTCTCCCTATCTCCCCATAACATGCTTTGCGCTGTAAAACGCACCCCACATCAGAACTAACTCACAGCAAATCCATTATAGGGACGCATAGACGGTGCATGATCAGCCAAAACAATGCAATCTTTTGGGATTCCCCGTTCTGTCAGTTCATTGGCAACGCCTACTTCCGTGCCATCATACTCAATCCAAATTTTGCCATCTTTAATATCAATATGAATCAAAGCACCATAAACGCGCCGTTTGTTCATCCATCCTGTCCGAATGACTTGATAGAGATCGCGCTCTACATCAAACACAACGCCACTTTCCACCTCCCCAAAGATCGGTTTAATTTGACTATGGTAAAGTAAAATCTCTTGAACAATTTGACGATAGGTTTCTATTTTATCCATTACAGAATCCCTATTTTTTCAACATCGTAAATGAGTAAATGAGTAAATGTAGTTGATATTCCTGGACTCCTTCCTCAATAAATCTGAGACGAAAAAAATTATCATAGATTTGATGGGGGACTGCCAAATATAGGGTACGTGAGGGGTTTTGTACTCTCAGAGCGCGTCGATAATTGAGATGTTGGACGGCTGTGTGAAATTCAGAAATTGCAGAGGGGTTAATGAAACTCTTCACCTCTACAGCAATTTTCTCGCTCTCTCGTTCAGCCGCCAAGAGGAGTTTAGCACCCAAGTCAATTTGCATTTTTACCTCTCCATAATCCAGAGGAAATGGATCGTGGGTAATCAGCCACCCTTGAGCAACTAAGGCATCTTTGACCACAGAGTGAAAAACATCTCTAGCCATAGCAATTTTGCCTTATTCTTGGAGCTTCCTCTATTTTAGAGTGGTTTGCCCTAAATGGAGCCGCTGACTTCATCCAATGAAGTCCATTCCAGGGTATCCCCCAATTGTTCGCCCGTGTGGTAGGCAGCCAGAAGAATTTCTGATGTTTTTCCCCAGGCAATTTGACCGGTTTTATCAATGCCGATCGCACCTAAATCCCGTTGATTGGCTTTAGATTCGGTCATAGTTTTTTCAAAAGCAGCCGCTAAGGACAGTCCATCAGTGACGCGCACTACAATGCGAGCGGCAATACATTCATTGATGATATCTTCGCCAATACCTGTACAGCTAATTCCAGCATCAGAGGTAGCATAATTTCCGGCAGGCATGGCGGAATCACTAACACGCCCAATATATTCAAATCCTTTCCCACCTGTGGAGGTTCCAGCGGCAATTTTCCCTTGGTTATCGAGGGCAACCACACCAATTGTTCCGGTTCCTGGAGCAGGACTAGCTAGTACATTCGCCATACTACGGCTAAAGTTATCTTGACGGTCTTGTAACCATTCATTTAAGCGCAAATCCGTTAAGGGATTATGAATGGGGAGTTGTAATTCTCGCACCAATTCCATGGCTCCAACATCGGAGAGAATGCGATCGCTTTTGTCTTGCAGAACTTTAGCTAAATCAACGGGATTTTTGACCCGCGAAACGTTGATTACACCGCTAAAGGTTTGCGTTTCTCCCTCCATCAGGGAGGCACTCATGCGAATTTGACCATCTGATTGCAAGACAGAACCCGTTCCAGCATTGTAACGGGGATCGTCTTCGAGCAGACGACAACCTTGAATCACGGCTTCTAAGGCAGGCGTGCCTGCTTCTAAAGTGGCATAAATTTGTTTGAGAATTTCATAAAGGGATTGACGGACGGCTTCAATGCCTCCTTTTCCGTGTAGGGAACTGCCTGCACCTCCATGAACGATCAGTTTGGGTTGGTGAGTGGAATGAGTCATAAGTCAATGAGGATAGTATAGGGAGATAGAGGGATGGGGAGATGGGGAAATAGGGGAAATAGGGGGAATAACATCAGAGTTCTTCAATTTTGTCCGTCCCCGCTTTTGTGTGTCTCCGCGTCTGGAGCATTTCCCCATTCCCCACTCTACCGCTTAACACTCTGGCGATCGCGGCGACAGCGTTCGGAACAGTATTTGACCTCATCCCAACATTTAGCCCATTTCTTGCGCCAAGTAAAGGGGCGATGACAAACTGGGCAGATTTTGGTTGGCAGATCGGATTTTAATCGTTGGCGAGCCATGGTAAGTTGACAGTAAAGTTTTTTTTATTCATTGTAGGGATAACTTAGCCTTGTGTATTAACGGATGAACGATCGCCCCAATCTATCAGCGATTAAAATTGTTTTAGTCGAGCCATCTGGCCCCTTAAATGTGGGATCGATCGCCCGTATCATGAAAAATATGGGCTTAAGTCAATTGGTGTTAGTTAATCCTCAATGCGATCTTCAGAGTCCAGAAGCCAAACAAATGGCAGTTCATGCTCAGGAAATCTTGAGTTCTGCCCAGGTGGTGGATTCTCTACCGGAAGCCTTGCAGAAGTGTCAAAAAGTGGCAGCGACGATGGGACGCACCATAAGTTTACCAACAGCACTGGAAACCCCCAATACCTTAGTTCCTTGGCTTCTCAGTGGTGAAAGCGCCCTCATATTTGGCCGAGAAGACCGGGGGTTAACGAATGAAGAGCTGAATTTAGCACAACGTTTTGTGCAAATTCCCTCTCATCCCGTCTATCCTTCTCTGAATTTAGCTCAATCAGTCGCCATTTGCTGCTATGAACTGTATCGGTGTACCCTGGAAACGCAGACAGAAGAGGTTAATTCTAGCGCGTCCGATCTTGCCTCACGGCAGGTTCTAGAAGCCTATTACGATCACTTAGAATCTCTGTTATTGGAGATTGGTTATTTGTATCCCCATACCGCTAATCGACGGATGGAAAAACTGAAACGGTTTTATAATCGTGCTTATCCGACAGAAGCAGACGTGGCGATGCTCCGGGGAATACTCTCTCAGGTACAATGGGCGATCTCCAACGCTTCCCCATCTAAGGGTTCATCGTAGAATAATCAAAGCACAGAAATCTTGCGATCGGAGGCGAAACTAACCCACTCGATTCGAGGTCTGAGTCAGTAAAGTCTGCAACAATCTAATGGATACTTTGGTGGGTTCATTTACAGTTATGATCCGTGTGATAAGGAGTCGTTGATGGCGAAATCAGGAGCAAGAAAGGGAGTGGACCGCACTCAACGTCTCGGATCGGGTCAAGGGAAAACTCATTTACCAAAACAGGGATCGAGTCGGTATCAAGGAAGAATGTCTTTGCCAAAGCAAGGAAAACCGACGTTGAAACGGAGGCGGCGATCGCCACTGCAACAGGTACTGTTATCGGTATTAGATAAAATTTTACCCGGAGGCAAGCGTGATTCTACTCCCCCAGTGAAGCGTTCGAGGGAAACAGGGCGATCGCCACAATCCCATGCTGCACAACCGATTCCTCCCTTGAAAGTTGAGAGCGATCCCTTAGTATCCCCTGTGCGTTGGGGTTCCCAGAAACCGCAACGGAAATCGCCCCTGAGAAAGGCAGAAGCCCCTTCAGCCCAGATCCCCAAGGCTCTTTCTCGTCAGCGTTCGTCCGATCCCAAAAGTTTGAGTGGGATCAAGGCAGAGCAAGGTAAGAAAGATAAGGTGAGATCGCACCGCAACCGTCGGAATCGCACCTTCAACCGCCCAAAACCCACTCCAGTCTCGCCTTTGATGTATGCAACGCGATTTTTAATTTTGGGGGTGGGGATCTGTGCGATCGCGGGAACTCTGCTCTCAGCCTCCGATCCCGAAAGTATGACGTTTTGGGGACTGAAGTTAGCCTCTACCGATACCCTCTTGAATCATGCCGGAGAAAACACGGATGCCGATGTGAGTGATACCACAGATGCCTTATTGCGGGAAAATCTTTCTCGCCAATATCTCTCACCAACGAATCCCCAAACACTCCATTTAGAAATGGAGTTGACAGCGCTCAAAAATCAGATTCAAGCCTTAGCCAGTCAAAGCCCTGAGTTTAAACCTGGAGTATTTGTTTTAGATTTAGATACGGCCGGTTATGTTGATATGCAGGGGACGATGGCTTTTTCGTCTGCAAGTACCATTAAACTCCCCATTTTATTAGCCTTCTTTCAAGCTGTAGATGCCGGTACCATTCGACTCGATGAAACCTTAACCCTCAAAGAAGCCCATCGTGCTGGAGGATCGGGGAGTTTGCAATACGATCCCGTGGGCAGTGAATATACAGCGCTAGAAGTGGCAACTTGGATGATGACTATTAGTGATAACACTGCTACCAATATCATTATTGAGCGCTTAGGAGGGATGGTACAGGTTAATCAGAGCTTTAGCCGTTGGGGACTTCAGCAAACAGTTCTGCGGGATTGGTTACCGGATTTAGACGGTAAAAATACCACATCACCCCGTGAGTTGGCCCAGGTGATGGCGATGATACATCAGGGAGATGTCGTATCTTTGAAATCCCGCGATCGCATGATTGATATTATGCGCCAAACCGAAACCAGCGTTCTCCTCGAACAAGGCTTAGGAGCAGGAGCCACAATCGCCCATAAAACCGGCGACATTGGTAAACTCTTAGGCGATGTTGGTCTCATCGATCTACCCAGCGGCAAACGGTACATTGCCGCCGTTTTAGTCGAACGCCCCCATAACGATTATGGTGCAGCCAATCTGATTGGTGACATTTCCCACCTAGCCTACGAACACATGCAAGCGCCCCCCGTAACTCCCAGCGTAACCCCTGGCACATTAGAAGAACTCCCCGTTGAGTTCCCCGAAGCCACTGCTCGGCGCTATCGTTAATCTTCCGGTGGTGCTATATTGCCTATTCCCTAGGGCGAAGCGCTATAGTTGGGAATTACACAATGTAGGGGCAAAAAATCTTTCGCCCCTCTAAATACCTAATCTTCTTTAGGAATAAAGTTCAAAGCTGCTGAATTCATACAATAGCGTAACCCAGTCGGTGCAGGGCCATCCGGGAAGACATGGCCAAGATGGGCATCACAAGCAGCACAGAGAACTTCAGTACGCTTCATGAACAAGCTCCAATCAGCTTTGGTGGCAATATGTTCTTCCTGACTAGGGGCCCAAAAACTAGGCCAACCCGTACCCGAATCATATTTAGTCTCTGAGGTAAACAATTCTGTCCCGCAACAGATGCATTGGTAGGTTCCCGGTTTTTTGTTATCATGGTAAGCACCGGTAAACGCCGGTTCTGTACCCTTTTTGCGGGTGACCTTAAATTGCTCAGGACTCAATTGGGCCATCCATTCGGCTTCAGATTTAGAGATTTTTTCCACTGGCTTCACCATACAGGATAATAGGGTTAAGATTCCATTTTGATCCTAATCACTTTTGCCCGATTCCACTAGGTGAGGATTACCCGATCGCACCCCATTCGCCAATTATGGAGCCGACTTTAAGGATAGAGCGATCGCCCAATTCATCGAAGAGTCTATGGCACACTTAAGCACACACTTAAGCACACACTTAAGCAATAGATAATCGGCAAGACCAGTTGGTCAACTGTCCTGAGAGCGATCGCCTCAACTCGTCTTTACAGAACCTTTTACCTCCGGTTGGCTTGAACCTGCGTTAAAAGTGGCACGGTCTGAACCCCATTGAATACGCAATTAGGCGAGAGTAGAGATATCAACTCAGACCGGAGCATCAGGGTTATGCAACGCCAACTTCTATCCATCACCACTCTATTGTTCAGTTTAACCACCTGCCTGCCTCTCAAGGCTCAAACCCTTCCCTCAGAACGCCAATTTTCTCCACAAACCATCCGCGCTCGACTGGAAACGATTGATACTACCCCCAAAACGGCTGAATACTATGAAGGCTTTAATGAAGGCTTCAATGAAGGATTTGAAGCCGGTTTAGCTGCCAGAAAAGCCAATCAACCGAACCAAAATAATTATCAAATGTTGATGAATTCTAATCCTCGCCCCCTGATCCAAGGGTGGGCAGAAGGCTATGTTAAAGGCTACGAAGAAGGCTATGAATATGGCGATCCCATACGCTAGGGAGTCAAGGAGTGAGAACACAGGAGACAGTTGACGGTTGAGAGTTGATCGTTAATAATTGAATGTCAACGCTCTCCCATCTTTCTCGTCCTCCCCATCTGCGCGTCCCCATTCTCCAATTTCCTATGACCTCTGTGTTACCTTCCAACTCAACCTGGTATCACCACAACCGACAGGTCTTAATGGAAGGACTCGAACGCATCCAAACGATTCTAGAATATTTTCAAGAACACCAACACTCCCTCTTACTAGAACCGGTAATGTGGCCAATAAATTCTAGTCTGGATTCTCTGCAAAATCACTTTGGCCTCTCTAATTTTGAGCTAGATATTTTGCTCTTATGTGTGGGATGCGAACTGAATTCTGCCATCGGTCAAATCTGTGCAGAAATTAGAGGAAATGCTACTCTTAATTCTCCTAGCTTAATGTTAGCTTTGGCTGCTTTACCCGACTCAAACTTAAATGTGGTCTCCCCCGATCGCCCCTTGCTCGGTTGGCAACTCATTACTCTAGACTCCCACGTTACTTTCACCCAAGCGTCGCTCAAACTCGACCCTCGTATTCTCTGCTATCTTCTGGGAGAACAACCCATCGATCCCGCTTTGCAAGGGATAGTTAGATCCGGGTTCAATTCTCAGAGAATGGTTTTAGCAGATTCCCATAACGCTATTGTTGAAGAAATCCTCAGTTCTTGGATCAATCACGACAGGAGATTAGACCTTCCTGTATGGCAACTGTATGGTTCAGATATCCAAACCCTTTATCAAATTGCTGGGGCGATCGCCGAACAAGCCAATTTTGACTTACAAGTGCTATCCGTCCAGAGTTTACCCTCAGAAATCAGAGAGCTGGATCGGTTACAACTCCTTTGGGAACGGGAGAGCTTGTTAGGAGAGCGTATTTTACTCATTGATGCCTATGATTTTTCTTCAGACAATCCAGCCCGCTATCAGGCGCTCAAGCATTGTATAGAATCAATTAAAACCCCCTTAATTATTGGCTCTCAAGACCGCTATTCCAGTCAACGACGCACCCTAATTACCTATCCCATCCCCCCCCTCACCTATGACGAACGCAAACACCTTTGGCAACAACATCTAGGGGATCTGGCTCCCCAATTAAATGGTCAATTAGAGCGCTTGGCCGGTCAATTTTATGTCAATGTGAATACCATTCAAGCGGCTACCCAACAGATTTTGCACAGCGCCCCCACGGAACCCGATCGCCTCAGTCAAGCCTTATGGAATATTTGTCGGTTGCAAGCACGACCTCGTTTAGAAGAAGTCGCGCAATATATTCACCCCAAAGCCTCTTGGGACGATCTAGTTTTACCGGAGGGTCTGCAATCGATGTTACAAGAAATGGCCGCCCATTTGCGCCAACGGGTGAAGGTACAGGAAGAATGGGGCTTTCGAGCTAAAAATAGTCGCGGTTTGGGCTTGAGCGCCTTATTTGCTGGGGGGAGTGGAACTGGGAAAACCATGGCGGCGGAGGTGTTGGGCTATGAGTTGGAATTGGATATCTTTCGCATTGATATCAGTGCAGTTACGAGTAAATATATTGGTGAAACCGAAAAGAATTTACAGCAAATTTTTGATGCAGCGGAAGTGGGCGGAACCATTTTACTCTTTGATGAGGCGGATGCATTATTTGGTAAACGTACCGAAGTTAAGGATAGCCGCGATCGCTACGCCAACATCGAAGTCAGTTATCTCCTGCAACGGATGGAAGCCTATCAAGGACTCGCCATCCTCACCACTAACCTCAAAGACTCCATCGATCAAGCCTTTTTACGCCGCATTCCCTTTGTTCTCAACTTCCCCTTTCCCAACAAAGAAGCACGAGCCGAAATCTGGCGGCGAGTCTTTCCCCAAAAAACGCCCACAGACGGCTTAAACTACGAACGCCTCGCCCAACTCAACGTCACCGGAGGCAACATTCGCAGCATTGCCCTCAATGCCGCAGTCCTCGCTGCCGATGCAGACGAACCTGTACGCATGGAACATATTTTCAGCGCTACCCAAACCGAATATATTAAATTAGGCGCATTGCTCACCAGTTCCGAAACCAGAGGTTGGTTTAAGTCCAGTTGAAGGCAATGCTAGAAAAGTCAAGAGGAATGCCATGAAAAACACCAATCTATATGACATCCTAGAGCAGATAAAAAAAAGACCTGGCATGTATTTCGGAAATCGTTCAATATTTTGCCTTCAGTCATTTATAGATGGATATTTCTATGTCAAACAAGAAATAAAGCTCAAGGGGTGACAAGGAGGCTCAATGGTAGAGAGAGTGGTGGGTTGAGGAGGCGATCGGTAAAAGAGTAAAGTGGTCGTGTAGAGACCACAAAAATATAAAAATGCTTCCTCAATTGTACCAGAAAATCCTCGAA
>NZ_JAGHZH010000011.1:0-6630 GCF_017746885.1 Roseofilum sp. SBFL
AAAAGACCAGAAACGAGCGAAAGAAAGCCACAAAAGATAGAGCAAGAAATTGCGTTGTAAGTCAGGAGCCGGATGAGGTGAAAGTCTCACGTCCGGTTTTGAAGACGAGCCAGAGGGGTGACTCTCTGACTTAGTTTAACTTTGCTTTTTCTATAATCTAGCTTCGCGGATGTTGATGCCAGGAAGTGCGGATATTTTCAAATTGATTAATCGAGATGAATTATCCCATGTCCGTCTTTATCAAAAAATCATTCCGGAAGCGATGACGGTGTTTCCCCATTCGCTCGATCAAGTTTATGAAATGTTCGATCAAGCCGTGCGCCATGAATGTCAGTGGACAAACCATATTATTGGCAACCAAATCCTGGGAGTTACGGATGCGAGTACGGAGCAGTATACGAAGTACTTGGCGAATATTCGCTTAGGAGCGATCGGTCTTCCGCCTTTGTACGCGGATGATAAGTACAAGAAGAGTCCCTATGCTCATCTAGAGCGCTTTTCGGATACGAAGAAAGAAGGTCATACGAAGGCGAATTTCTTTGAAGCGGGAGTCACCAGTTATGTGATGTCCTCTGGAGTAACCGGATGGGATGAAATCTAGGAATTGCAAGCTGTAGCTCTCTTTGAGGTCGTTAATGTGATGGGGGTTTAGCGTCCCCAGTTGTGCGTTCGGCGATCGCCACGCTATGGTGATCCCCGTCGCCAACGCAGCTCAATTCCCATCACAGTTTGGCTCGTAAAAGATCATCATCGGCTATGAGGGGTATCACCCATTGTTTAGAAGAATTGGGAGAGGATAGGAACATAACGAATTAGGAAAAATAAGCATGTTAACTAGCACAGAAGGAGTATCCGACTATATCTCAGATCTGTTTGGCTCAGTCGGTTCTATCAATGCCATCTCTTTTGAAGAGTGGTTTTTCCTGCAAACAACCTTCCAAATACTCAGTTCTAACTGTGAAGAACACAAAGCAGTACATCGTATCTTAAGAGCGGTACGGCGAGGACAAATCAAAATTATCAGAGAATCCGTAGCCAGCTAGAGCAATGTCTAGGTCGATCGCCATCATACTCTGCATCGCGAAGCGATCGCCTTAATCTAAACAAAGTCCAAGTTTCGCGATCGCTTCCCCAGTGGCGATCGCTATGGTACAACTATCATACTTACATCTGATTATTGATATCAGGCCAAAATGCAGGTTAAATCGGAGCATCTAGAGATCATTCGCGCTCATGCACAGGAGTGTTATCCGCAAGAGTGCTGTGGAGTATTGTTGGGTAGGGTTGAGGAAGATAAGAGGGTTTTGGTAGAGGTGGTGCGGACGGAGAATGGTTGGAATGAAGAGATGGCAGAGCAGCTAGAAGAAATGGGGATGGGGGGAAAGACGAAACTGGAGCGGTATACGATCGCCCCCCAAACCCTGCTAACCTTACAAAAAGATGCCCGTTCTCGCCATCTCCAGATTGTGGGATTCTATCATTCCCATCCCGATCATCCCGCTGTGCCTTCGGAGTGCGATCGCCTCTTAGCTTGGCCAGATTACCACTATATTATTGTCTCCGTCATCCAAGGGCGCGCCACAGTGATTAACGACTGGGTTTTAGATAGAGATCGCCAATTCCAACCCTCGCAACTCGAAAATATTCTTAACACAGATACCCACGGGTGAAAGAGAGCGTTACAATAAGAGACTCAATATGGGAAATTCTTGCAACTTGTCCCCTAAACTTCTATGCTCAATCCTAATCTGGACGATATTCAACTCATCCCAGAAGAGTACGAACGCTACTCTCGCCATCTGATTTTGCCAGAAATTGGACTGGAAGGGCAAAAACGCCTCAAAGCGGCCAGTGTTCTCTGTATCGGTACAGGGGGTCTCGGCTCACCCCTACTGCTCTACCTAGCAGCAGCCGGTCTCGGACGCATTGGTATCGTTGACTTTGATATCGTCGATCGCTCTAACCTTCAACGTCAAGTCATTCACGGCATATCCTGGGTCGGGAAACCCAAAATTGAATCGGCTAAAAATCGGATTCACGAGATTAACCCCTCTTGCCAAGTCGATCTGTACGAAACACGCCTAAGTTCAGAAAACGCCCTAGAGATCGTTGAACCCTATGACATCGTAGTGGATGGAACGGATAACTTCCCCACCCGCTATCTGGTGAATGATGCCTGTGTTTTACTCAATAAACCCAATGTTTATGGGTCAATTTACCGGTTTGAAGGACAAGCCACTGTCTTTAACTATGAAGGGGGACCCAACTATCGCGACCTCTATCCCGAACCCCCACCGCCGGGAATGGTTCCGTCTTGTGCAGAAGGAGGCGTGTTAGGGATTTTACCTGGAATGATTGGAGTCATTCAAGCGACAGAAACTGTCAAAATTATCCTCGGTTCCCCAACAACGTTAAGCGGTCGTTTGCTCTTATATAATTCCCTAGATATGAAATTCCGGGAGTTAAAATTAAGACCCAATCCAGAGCGCCCGGTCATCGAAAAATTGATTGATTACGAGCAATTTTGTGGCATTCCTCAAGCCAGAGAACAGGAAGCTCAACAGCAATCGGCAATTCCGGAAATGACAGTTACCGAATTGAAAGCCCTGCTCGATAGTAGTGCCGACGATATACTGTTAATTGATGTCCGCAATCCCCATGAATACGACATTGCCCAAATTCCTGGTGCAGTATTGATTCCTTTACCGGATATTGAAGAAGGCACAGGGGTCGATAAAGTGAAGGAATTGCTTAATGGTCATAAGCTAATTGCCCATTGTAAGATGGGAGCGCGATCGGCTACAGCTTTGGGTCTTCTCAAAGAAGCAGGCATTGAAGGTATTAATGTAAAGGGCGGAATTTTAGCCTGGAGTGATGAAGTCGATCCTTCTGTGCCGAAATATTAATCTTTAGCGAGTAGAGAGTCCACTCCTTTATATCCACAACCTTAATAGAACAAGGGGCCCCTAGCCCCTTGTCTCCCAAGGAGAGATGAATGTCATATCAACCCAAAAATTAAGACAGAGGCCCAATATCAGCTAAATCCAAAATTTGGGGAATTAAGTCCTCACGCTTCACCGCCATCAGATGGACACCATGACAGATATTGCGAGCTAGTTTAATTTGTTCGGCGGCAATTTTCATGCCTTCTAAGAGAGGTTTTTCTGCATTGGCGAGGCGCTCGATCAAGGAATCGGGAATATGAACACCAGGCACACAACGCTTAACAAATTTGGCATTTTTAGCGGATTTGAGTAAGAAAATTCCGGCTAAAACAGGTTTATCCGAGCCGGCTGCAACTTGGGTCATGAATTTATCTAAACGCTCAAAATCAGTGACCATTTGACTTTGGAAAAACTGAGCGCCAGCATCTAACTTTCTTTTAAATCGTCGTTGCAATCCTGACCAACTGTCAAGTTGGGGGTCTACCGCAGCTCCCGCTAAGAGGTTGAGGGGGCCATCGGGAAGTTTCTTTTGATGAGCGTCAAACCCTTGGTTGAGGAGGTCAATGACTTTCAACAGACGCACTGATTCGAGTTCAAAGACGGGGCGACCATCGCCATAATCTCCAGCCTTTGGCGGGTCTCCAGTGAGGGCGAGAATATTGTGAATGCCTAAAGCGTTGGCCCCCATGAGATCGGCTTGAATGCCCATACGGTTACGATCGCGGCAAGCCACTTGACAAATGGGTTCAATCCCTTGTTGCAATAAAAGCACGCTGGCAGCCAAAGGGCACATGCGTAAAACAGCACGACTTCCATCTGTAATATTGACGGCATGAACCCGGCCTTTCAGGTGTTTAGACATTTCTATCATATGGCTGGTGTCACCGCCTTTGGGGGGCATGACTTCAGCCGTGACTAGGAATTCTCCTGAATGTAAGGCTTGACGAAAAGAATTAACCATAATAAAAAAGTAATGTTATTTACAAGGGACTGGAATAGCCGAGGGCTTTTTTAACTTCAGCTAAGGTAGAAGAGGCGATCGCTTCTGCCTTCTGCCGACCTTGGCGCAAAACTGATTCTAGATACGGGCGATCGCCCATAATTTCCTGATATTTGTCTTGAATGGGTTTGAGCGCTTCTACCACGGTTTCCGTCAACAAGGGCTTAAATTGTCCCCATCCCATCTCTTGACATTCTGCTGCTACTGCTTCCTTCGTTTGTCCAGAGAGTAGCATATAGAGGCTCAATAGGTTATGACATTCTGGCCGGTCTAAATTATCAAATTCTAAGCCCCGAACGGGATCGGTTTTACAGCGCTTAATTTTGCGGGCGATCGCCTCTGGGGGATCGAGTAAACTAATTCGACTTTGTTCGCTCGGATCGGACTTTGACATCTTTTTCGTGCCATCCGTCAAACTCATCACCCGTGCGCCTTCTTTTCTAATCAAAGGATTGGGTAACTTCAGTACCGTTTCTCCTTTGCCATAGAAATGATTAAAGCGAGCAGCAATATCGCGAGTGAGTTCTAAATGTTGTTTTTGATCTTCTCCCACGGGCACGCGATCGGCTTGATAAAGTAGAATATCTGCTGCCATTAACACGGGATAATCTAACAATCCTGTGCCCACATTTTCGCCCTGTTTAATTGCTTTTTCCTTAAACTGAATCATATCTTCTAACCAGTTTAGAGGGGTAATACAGTTAAGCAACCAGGTTAATTCACTATGGGCAGGGATATGGGATTGAATAAAAATAGTACTATGCTCTAAATCAATACCACAGGCTAGATAGAGCGCCGCAATGGTATAAGTATCGGCGGCTAGGGTTTCTGGGGTATGAGGAACTGTGATTGCATGGAGATCGACCACACAAAAATAGTTTTCATATTCGCTTTGTCCCTCAACCCAGTTCCGGATCGCACCTAAATAGTTACCGAGATGAAGGTTACCGGTGGGTTGAACACCAGAAAGAATGCGCTGTTTACTCATACTTTTGGGAAGGGACGGCAGAGGTCAAGGTTGGACAGGTCAGCTTAGGAATATAGCCAAAAACCAGGGTTAGGCGCTAACCTGCCCAGAAAATGACGAGAGAGGTGGTTTTTGGGTATTAATTTTTATTACAATACACTAATCTGGAACAAATTGTTAAATTTTGAGGGTGAATTCAATCATGGACTCAAGATCCGACTCAAGAGCAGGGGAGGGCGATCGCCAGCACCTGCAAGAATGCATTGAGCTAGCCCATAAACTGGAAACCCACGAGAGGGCTAAAGCAGAATTTAGACAATGGTGCGATCGCCTGGCACAAGAAAATCCCCAAGCTGCTGCTCTGCTCACCCTCCTCTGGGAAGAAGCGATCCGAGCGAACCGCTCTGCCCTCTTTTGGGAAGAACTCAGCAATGTAGAAAAGCAACTGTGCGATCGCATGACCGAAGAAACGATTCAGTTACAGCAAAACTATCTCCGTTTGGTGCAAGAGCAGTAACGTTGGTCATTACAGCGCTTTGCTCTGTATGTCATTGCGAAGGTTGCGCCAGCGGAATCAAGCAATCTCTTCCCTATTGCCTAGCGCAAAGCGCAAAGTACTATACTTACTGAACTCAATCATTGCCATGCCCATTATTGCTGACCACTTAAGTGGTGGATATCACCAAAACCCGATTGTTAAACAGATTAACCTGAGTTTAGAGACTGGAGAATGGTTGAGTTTAGTCGGGGCTAATGGCTCCGGTAAATCCACGTTTCTCAAACTATTGAGTCGTTTGCTCTCCCCCCAAGAAGGTGTTGTATTATTAGAAGGTCGCTCCATTCATGAGTTGTCTCCCAATCAGGTGGCGCGTCAGTTGGCTATTTTACCCCAACAATCCTCACCTCCCATGGGGCTAACCGTGTATCAGTTGGTCAGTTTAGGGCGTAATCCTTATTTGGAATGGTGGCAATGGGATTTAGAATCAGGCGATCGCCAAGCGGTTGAAGAGGCTTTAGAAGAAACCGAGCTACAAGCCTACCGCGATCGGCCTGTCAGTGAACTTTCTGGAGGAGAGCGCCAACGGGCCTTTCTCGCCTTAGCCTTAGCCCAAAATCCCCAGGTACTGCTGTTAGATGAACCCACCACCTATTTAGATATCCATTATCAACTGCAATTGTTGGACTTATTAAAGCGTCTGAATCAAGAGCAAAACCTAACGATGATCACGGTTTTACATGAAATTAATTTAGCCGCTCGATATAGCGATCGTCTCGCCTTCCTCAAACAAGGTCAGTTATTCACCGTTGGCTCCCCAGAAACCGTCTTAACCCCAGAAACCCTAGCGGCTGTTTTTGGCGTGCAAGTTGCCGTGATTGATACCCCAGTCGGTTTACAGATCTGTCCCCTCTTTGCCGATCCTCATCTCTCCACCTAGATTAATCCAAACTTGCCCACTAATTTTCATGACTAATCTGTTATGGCAGAGAAAGAGTTGGTTAGGACAGTTATAGGTTATTGTTTGAGGCAATAGGCACGAATAGCAATAGAAAATGTCCTCACTCTCCTTTTCCCTGCTATATCCCTCTTTTGTCACTCTGCCGAATCAAGTGAGAATTAAGTGAAGGGATTTATGCTGACGAAAAAAAGTATTGAAATTGATTGACACGGTGCAGCAATGGGTGAAGTGATGAGAGTAATTGCCAATCCGGAAAA
This sequence comes from Roseofilum sp. SBFL, assembly GCF_017746885.1. Lineage (NCBI taxonomy): Bacteria > Bacillati > Cyanobacteriota > Cyanophyceae > Desertifilales > Desertifilaceae > Roseofilum > Roseofilum sp. SBFL. The sequence continues at coordinate 6,627 of NZ_JAGHZH010000011.1, forward strand.
ACTT